>JAFAGE010000305.1 GCA_023423015.1 Bacteroidota bacterium | reverse complement strand
ACGGCTCTTAAGCATGGTCATCGCTTTTTCGCGGTTGCCCAGCTGCGATCGTTCGGTCTGGCAAACAACGACGATCCCTGTAGGTATGTGCGTCAGCATCACCTTCGTTTCCACTTTGTTCACATTTTGTCCGCCAGCACCACCACTTCGTGCTGTTTCCATTTTCACGTCCGCTTCTTTCACTTCAATATTTATCGTGTCGTCTACCAATGGGTAAACGAACACCGAGCAAAATGAAGTGTGCCTGCGCGCGTTGCTGTCGAACGGCGAAATACGAACCAGCCGGTGAACACCGCTTTCTGCTTTCAGAAATCCATATGCAAAAGGACCTTCGAATTGTAAGGTTGCAGTTTTGATTCCCGCACCATCGCCCCAAACCCAATCGAGTTCCGTTACCTTCCAGCCCTGGCGTTCCCCATACATGCGATACATACGGGCCAGCATTTCTGCCCAATCCTGGCTCTCCGTTCCACCAGCCCCGCTATTGATTTGGAGTACTGCAGGCAGTTCGTCTTCAGGCTCGTTGAGAGTGCTTTTAAATTCGGCTTCTTCGATCTGGGCGATCGCATCGTCGTACGCTTTGCGCGTTTCTTCTTCTGTAGCCTCACCGGCTTTCCAGAAGTCGTACAATACGGCGAAATCTTCCACGGAAGTATCCACCTGCTCGTACAGTTTTACCCAATACTCATTCAGTTTGATGTTCCTGAGTATTTCGGTTGCGCGCTGGTTATCGTCCCAGAATCCGGGAGAAAGAGATAATTGTTTTTCCTGTTCTATTTTATCACGTCTGTTATCGACGTCAAAGAAACCTCCTCAGGACCAGAACACGGTCCCTCATACTCTTAATCTGATCTTGTGTCATAGTCGGCGAAATTATAAAAAAACCCCATTATGAAATCATAATGGGGTTTCTTATGTAATTCAGGATGAATATTAATAATCCATACCGCCCATTCCGGGAGCACCGGGATGTGCGTGAGCCTCTTCTTTCTTAGGCTTGTCTGCAACCACACATTCAGTAGTAAGCAGCATACCTGCGATAGAAGCAGCGTTTTCAAGGGCTACGCGGCTAACCTTAGTTGGGTCGATAACTCCTGCAGCAAAGAGGTTTTCAAAAACTTCTGTGCGGGCGTTGAAACCATAGTCGGCTTTGCCTTCTTTGATTTTCTGAACCACGATAGAACCATCGATCCCTGCGTTTGCAGTGAGGATGCGTACGGGCTCTTCCAGTGCACGGCGAACAATTGACATACCAGTTTGTTCGTCTTCGATCTGGCCTTTCACCTTAGCTTCGAGGCTTTCGATAGCGCGGATGTAGGCAACACCACCACCTGGAACGATACCTTCTTCAACTGCAGCTCTTGTTGCGTGCAGGGCATCATCTACGCGGTCTTTCTTTTCTTTCATTTCAACTTCAGTAGCTGCGCCAACGTACAGAACGGCAACACCGCCGGCCAGTTTAGCAAGACGCTCCTGCAGTTTCTCACGATCATAGTCGGAAGTAGTATTTTCTACCTGTGCTTTGATCTGGTTTACGCGGCCGGTAATTTCTTCTTTTTTACCTTTTCCGCCCACGATTGTGGTATTGTCTTTATCAATAGTAACTGATGCAGCCTGACCAAGAGATGAAAGGTCAGCGCCTTCCAGTTTATGACCGAGTTCTTCGCTCACAACAGTTCCACCGGTGAGGATCGCGATGTCGGTAAGCATTTCTTTTCTTCTGTCGCCGAAGCCGGGAGCTTTTACAGCAGCCACTTTCAGGGTACCACGAAGTTTGTTTACTACCAGGGTAGCGAGTGCTTCACCTTCCAGATCTTCAGAGATGATCAGCAACGGACGTCCGCTTTGTGCCACTTTCTCAAGAATGTGGAGGATATCTTTCATTGCAGAGATCTTCTTGTCGTAGATCAGAATGTATGGGTTCTGCAGTTCAGCTTCCATTTTTTCGCTGTTGGTAACGAAATACGGAGAAATGTAACCGCGGTCGAACTGCATACCTTCTACTACGTCTACAGTGGTATCAGTACCTTTTGCTTCTTCAACGGTGATAACACCTTCTTTACCCACTTTGCCGAATGCTTCTGCAATCAGTTTACCGATAGTTTCGTCGTTGTTTGCAGAAATAGTAGCAACCTGCTGAATTTTGTTGCTGTCGCTTCCTACTGTCTGGCTTTGTTTGCGAAGATTTTCGATTACCAGTGAAACAGCTTTATCGATACCGCGTTTCAGGTCCATCGGGTTAGCACCTGCGGCAACCATTTTCAGACCTTCTGAAATGATAGCCTGGGCCAGAACTGTGGCAGTGGTAGTACCGTCACCAGCGATGTCGGCAGTTTTGCTGGCTACTTCTTTTACCATCTGGGCACCCATGTTTTCGATCGGGTCTTCCAGTTCAATTTCTTTAGCAACAGTAACACCGTCTTTTGTTACAGAAGGTGCACCAAACTTTTTCTCAAGCACTACGTTTCTTCCCTTAGGGCCAAGTGTTACCTTAACTGCGTTGGCCAGAACATCAACGCCACGTTTCATTTTATTGCGGGCATCGATGTCGAAGTATAATTGTTTTGCCATAATTATGGTTGTTTAAAAAATTTTGTGTGAGATATAAAATCAGAATACCTTTTGAATAATTCGTTTACTTAAACTATTGCGAGGATATCACTCTCTCTCATGATCAAAAGGTCGTCGCCGTCGAGTTGGATCTCGGTGCCGGCATATTTACCGTACAGAACGGTATCGCCTACTTTTACTGTAACAGGTTCGTCTTTTTTACCAGGTCCGGCTGCAATTACGGTTCCTCTCTGGGGTTTTTCTTTCGCTGTATCCGGAATAATGATACCACCGGCAGTTTTTTCTTCCGCTTTAGCTGGTTTCACAATTACCCTGTCGTGCAGTGGGGTAACCTTTACGTTGTTAGCCATAGTTTAGCAATTTTTATTTGATGAATATCCTAGTTGATGCTGCTTCGAGCAGGCGGCAAATGTACTCTAATTCTGTACCAAACGCCTTTTAAAGTCATTTTTTCAGAAAATGATAAAGGGTGACAGGAACATCGATGATGACACCGTGTCAATTTTGCAGCACACCCGATTTCCGGCAACCTGAATGGCAAGAGCTTTTAGATTGGCAACTGGTTTCTTCCTATCTTCGCCGCCCTAAAGAGTTCATTGCAGATGATCAGCAGAAGAATTATCCGGGTGAAGGTGATGCAGATTTTGTACTCGATGGAAACCCAGGAAAACTTACTCTCCGGTTCCGACGCCACAAAACTTCTCCAGAAACATCTCGACCAAAGCCGACAGACACTGGTTTTCTTTTTACATTTTATTACTGAAGTGGCCCGATACGCAGAAACCGATGCTCGAAACCGTGCATCCAAATACATGCCGTCGGCCAAAGACCTGCAGGTAAATACCAAGATTGCGGGCAATGAGCTGCTCTGGAAAATACTGGAGCACCCCTCCTATGTGCAGGCCCTGAAGGAAGATAAGCCGCACCTCATTAACGACGAAGACCTTACCCGCAAAATTTACACCGAACTCGTTAACAGCGAAAAATACCAACAGTACGTTGCGGCGCAATCGCGCGATAAGAAAGATGAAAAGGAAATTCTGGATTATATTTTCACCGACCTGATGCTGCCCAATGAGCATTTCACAAGCTTTATAGAGGAAAAGTTTGCGAACTGGGATGATGACGCAGAAATGATTCATCAACTTATCCCGACAATCTTAGCAAGGCCTGCAGCCCTGAACCTACAGGAACTCGTTGGACCTGAAAAGATGACGTTTGCTAAAGATCTGCTGCGAACCGCCATCGAAAAGAAGGATGTGACGATGGAATACATTCGTCCAAAACTGAAAAACTGGGATGCAGACAGAATAGCAATTCTTGACATGATCCTGATGCGCATGGGAGTTTGCGAATTTCTATATTTCGAAACTATTCCGCCTAAAGTAACCATCAACGAATACATCGACCTGGCAAAGGATTACAGTACGCAACAGAGCGGACAGTTTATCAACGGAATTCTGGACAACATACACAAAGAACTGGTACGCGACGATAAAATGCACAAAGTGTCTTTCAAACAACCGTGATTAAACCCCTTTGGTTAAATTTGCAAAAAACAAATATGCGATCATCCCTACTCCTGTTATTGCCGGTATACCTCTTATTAGCCGCATGTGGTGGCGAAGATGCAGGCGCCACAATGCAGTCGGCAGCTACATCGCAAAATTCGGCAGCACAATTAACCTCAATTCAATGGCTTGATTCGGCGCAGAACTATGGCAAAATCAACGAAGGCCAGAAACTCGCCATCTCATTCCGCTTCCGCAATTCAGGAAACAAACCCCTGATTATTGAATCCGTGGAGCCCACCTGCGGATGCACTGTTGCAGACTACCCTAAAGAACCCATAGCTCCCGGAGGAGAAGGTGAAATTACCGGATCGTTCGACAGCAACGGCAGGGAAGGCTTGCAGCGCAAACACATCACCGTTCGCACCAATACAGATCCCGCACAACAAGACGTAACGTTTGAGGTGAATGTGGTAGGCAGACCCCGCAATCAACAGCAGAACACAAGTTTTTAATTATAACACAACGACAATGACACTTAACGCTATCTTTTTACAGGCAGGCTCTTCCGCTCCTTATGCAAACATCATTTTACTCGTGGGAATGGTTCTCGTATTCTGGTTGTTTATGATTCGTCCACAGGCGAGGAAAGCGAAGATGGCAAAACAGTTTCAGGAAAACATGCAGAAAGGCGAACGCATAGTGACTATAGCAGGCATCCACGGAACAGTGAACAAAGTGAACGAAGACGGTACTATTATGCTCGAAACCAGCCCAGGCAGCTATCTCAAAGTTGAAAAGACTGCAATTTCCATGGAATGGACCAACCAGGCAAATAAGGCAACCAACACCAATACACCGGCTGCCAAGTAATATTCCTGCATCGCCAACATGCTGCTTATGCCTATAAAAGTAGGACTTACCGGGGGCATCGGCTCCGGTAAAACAACCGTTGCCCGCATCTTTGAGGTGCTGGGGATCCCGGTTTATTATGCAGACGATGCGGCGAAGCGAATCATGAATGAAGACGAAGACCTCAAAAAACAGATCATCCGGAATTTTGGTCCGGATTCTTACAAAGACGGGGTATTAAACCGGCCCTACGTTGCCAACATCGTTTTCCAGGATAAGACAAAGCTGGCGATTCTGAATTCACTGGTTCATCCGGCCACCATCCGCAATTCCGTGCAATGGATGAAGCAACAGAACGCCCCCTATGCAATCCGTGAAGCTGCATTGATTTTTGAAAGTGGCGTACAAGGCCAGCTTGACTACGTAATCGGTGTGTGTGCCCCTCTCGAATTAAGGCTTGAACGCGCCATGAAGCGCGACAATCTAACACGTGAGCAGGTGCTGGAAAGAATGGACCGCCAGATAAATGAATCGATAAAGATGAAGTTGTGCGATTTCGTGATCGTAAATGATTGCAAAAAAGCACTGATACCGCAGGTTTTAAGGCTCCATGAAAAGCTTCTCGCAGTGTCGCGCGATGTGAGCGGTGAGAAGTGAGCGGTGAGAAACTGCTCATCTTTCACCTCTCACTTCTCATCTTTGACCGCTCACTTCAAGGCAGCCATCGCGTCCGTGATCCTCTTCAGACCACCTTCAATCTTTTCCATACTATTGGCGAAGGAGATACGAATACAGTTCGGCTCGCCAAAAGCACGGCCGGTCACTGTAGATACGTGAGCAGTATTAAGCAGGTACATACAAAGATCATCTGCATTGCTAATGGTTTCGGAACCGGCCTTCTTACCGAAGTATGCAGAAATATCAGGGAACACATAAAAGGCTCCATCCGGCTCAGATAACCTTACCCCTGGAATGGCATTGAGTAATTCAATAATCCTTTTCTTTCTCCTGGTAAATTCCTTTAACATATCAAGAGTTGCATCCAAAGGAGATTTCAGTGCCGTGATAGCCGCGCGCTGGGTAACAGCAGTGGCTCCGCTTGTGATCTGACCCTGCAATTTTTCACAGGCTTTTGCAACGGCTGCGTGCGCAGCAATAAAACCTAAACGATAGCCGGTCATTGCGAAACCTTTACTAAGACCGTTGATGATAATCACGCGATCTTTGATATCGTCGAACTGTGCAATGCTTTCGTGTTTTCCAACGTAGTTGATGTATTCATAGATTTCGTCGGAAATGATGAATATCTGCGGATGTTTTCTGAAAACCTTCACCAAACCTTCAAGTTCTGCCTTGCTGTACACTCCGCCCGTGGGATTGGAAGGAGAAGAGAAGATAAACAGTTTTGATTTCGGCGTGATAGCAGCTTCCAGCTGATCCGGAGTGAGCTTATAGTCGTTTTCGATGGATGTGCGCACGAGTTTTACGTCGCCATCACCAAGTTTCACAATTTCGGAATAGGTAACCCAGTAAGGTGTGGGGATGATCACCTCGTCGCCCTTGTCGA
>JAFAGE010000284.1 GCA_023423015.1 Bacteroidota bacterium | reverse complement strand
CGTATACACATAGCCGGGGTGGACCCACGTATTTATAACCTGGCAGATAAAATGGGTATGCTACTATGGGTGGAAGTGCCGAGTCCACATTTTTCCAGTCATATCAGTCGCGCGAATCACCGTGATGAATTGTTGCGGATGCTCGCACTTATTGAAACCCATCCCTCGGTACTTATATGGAGTTTATACAACGAAGACTGGGGAATACAGGATATCGCAACGAATGTGGAAACACGACAATATATTATCGACATGTATCATTATATGTCGATCAACCACCCGCAATTTTTAGTTGTTGACAACGATGGTTGGCAGCACATCTCTCTTGAGGGCCGGTTGAAATCAGATTTACTCACTGCGCATTTATATACTCCGGATTTAAGCCGCTGGCGTGAATTACTTCGTAAGCTTACGGAAGGTGAATTAAACGGCGTTGCTGCATTTCCGCTGATTGTTGGTGATCCGTTTTTTTACAGGAAACAGGTTCCTCTTATTGTAAGTGAGTGGGGTGGGTTTGGTTTTGTGGACTATGGAGGTCCCCAGGATGCCGACGAGCAGGCCCGGCAGATTCAATTATTTAAAAAAGAACTTAGAAAATACCCAATCGCCGGTGATGTTTACACGCAAGCCACGAACATCGAAGACGAACGCAACGGCCTGATCGACGAGCACACCGGCGAACTCCGCGTGCCGGAGGGATTGCTAAATTCCGATTCGTTCGAAGACAAAGCATAAGGCAAAGAACAGGACCGCCCTTCGCCCTTCACCCTCGCCCTCGCCCTGCGCCCTGTCTCGCCCTCCACCCTCCATTCTCCGTTCTCCGTTCTATTTTCGCCCTCCGCCCTTTCCTTCCCTTTCTTCCCATTTTTACGCGGTCCGAAAATTGCCATATTAAGAACGAATTGTTTACATTTTTAAAAACCTTATAATCAACATCTCGATGGAAATCGTTTGCTTTTCTCACTTAAGATGGGATTTTGTATTTCAGAGGCCACAGCACCTGTTGACAAGATTTGCTGATCACTTCAGAATTTTCTATATAGAGGAAGCGCTGTTTCATTCCGACCAGGATCATTATAGCGAAGTACTACATGGGCATATACATATAGTAAAACTGCATTTGAAAGGAGGTCACGATGAACCAGATGTCGTAAGCCGTCAAAAAAGCCTGGTAAATGCTATTTTCAATAAACACAAAATCAACGAATATTTATTGTGGTATTATACACCCATGGCACTGCCTTTTTCGGATCATCTTGATCCCGTAATTACCGTATATGACTGTATGGACGAGCTTTCAGCGTTTAAGTTCGCTCCACCCGCATTGAAACAATTGGAGAAAGATTTGCTCAACAAGGCAGACGTGGTATTTACCGGGGGACACAGTTTATACGAAGCCAAAAAACACAGGCATCACAATATTCACGCCTTTCCGTCCAGCATCGACAAAAAACATTTTGCTGCCGCAAGAAGTGTGAAGCATGATCCGGCCGACCAGGCGCATATTCCACATCCACGTTTTGGATTTTATGGAGTGCTTGATGAACGGTTCGACATTGAATTAATTCGTGAAGTAGCGAATGCAAAACCCGACTGGCAATTTGTTCTGATAGGACCTGTTGTGAAAATCGACCCCGAAACACTCCCTAAAAATAAAAACATACATTATCTCGGCGGAAAGAAATATGCTGAGCTTCCTGCATATCTCGGCGGCTGGGATATTTCAATGGTGTCGTTTGCACTTAACGAATCAACAACGTATATCAGCCCGACAAAAACTCCTGAATATCTTGCCGGTGGTAAACCTGTGATATCTACACCTATCAGGGATGTAGTAGAAACTTACGGTAAATCAGGTCTGGTCCACATCGCCAACAACGCACAGGAATTTATTAAGGTTGCTGAACAGGAACTGGAAGTAAAAGACAGGAAGAACTGGTTGCAACAGGTAGATAAATTCCTCGCGAATGATTCCTGGGACAAGACTGTTCATGACATGCGCCAGCAGATGTATAAAGCGATTGCAAGAAAGGAAGCCATTGCCGCAAGAAAGAAACAGGAAGAAATATTTACTACATCGCCTTTCCTGATGGTGAACCCGCAGTTGCCGGCAGCATCTTAGGATATTGGCAGATGGAACGTGGAAACAGGGCGCCGAATTTCGCTCTGCCTTTGGCCAATATTTTTATGCGTTCCTTCGCTGCAAATAAAACCACTGAAGCCATTGTGGTCGGTTCACTCCGAAAAAAAGCATATGCACTTTCGGAGCAAAATGATCTTGATCCTTTAATGAAGAGGATAGGTAATGCAAGAATTGTAATGCTTGGCGAAGCTTCGCATGGCACACATGAATATTATACATGGCGAAGCCACATTTCAAAAAGACTAATTACAGAGAAAGGATTCAACTTTATTGCCGTTGAAGGCGACTGGCCGGATTGTTTTGAAGTGAATTCATACATCAAATCTGGTGGCAATTCATCATCAACTTCAATAGACGTTTTAAAAACTTTCAGGCGCTGGCCAACCTGGATGTGGAGCAATTGGGAAATTGCTGCACTTGTCACCTGGCTAAAGCAACACAATTCAGGTAAACCATCGGTTGATAAAACAGGCTTTTATGGCCTGGACGTTTACAGTTTGTGGGACAGTATGGAAGCCGTTATAAAATACCTGCAAACAAACGAACCTTCTGCAGTTGAAGCTGCGATGGAAGCATACCGCTGTTTCGAACCGCATAAAGGCGAAGACGGTTATGGTTATGCACGTGCTCTTCAGTTTGTGCCGCAAACCTGCGAAGATGAAGTTGTAGCCTTGCTGAAGAAATTGCGCGAACATGAAATCTTCGAAAGCCAGGATAAAGAAGCCCGTTTCAGCGCAGAACAAAATGCATTAATCTCGGTTAACGCAGAAAAATACTACCGCGCGATGCTTTCAGGCGGTGCTGAGTCGTGGAATGTGCGCGACATGCATATGAATGAAACTCTTGAACGTTTACTTGATCTTTATGGGCCCGGCTCAAAGGCAATAGTCTGGGAACACAACACACATATTGGCGACGCAAGCGCCACCGATATGGCTGAAGATGGTATGACGAATATTGGTGAGTTATCGAGGAGCATACATAGTAATAATGTTTTACTGGTAGGCTTTGGTTCTTATGAAGGAACTGTGATGGCTGGTAAATCCTGGGGAGCGCAGATGCAAACTATGAAGGTGCCTCCAGCTCGTGCAGGCAGCTGGGAATATTATCTCCATAAAGCAAACCCAGGTAACCAGCTGCTGGTTATGGATGATTTCAATGAAGAAGTTTTTAACGATTCCTTTGATCACCGCGCTATCGGGGTAGTGTACAATCCCGCTTATGAACGATTTGGTAACTACGTGCCATCGGTTATGCCTAAACGATACGACGCATTTATTTATATCGATCACACAAAAGCGCTGCATCCGCTGAATACAGGACAAGCCCGGGAGCTTGAAGCACCAGCAACATATCCCTTCGGAATGTGAGAGGTGAAAGGTGAGAGGTGAAAGGTGAGATGTGATAAATCATTTTTCATCTGCCATTTGACATCTGCCATCTGCCAATTCGTATCTTCGCGTAGTACAAAAATCTTCGCCTTTGCGTATATCTCTTTCTCTCTTTCGTCGCTTTTTTCAATCCGGTGCCATTGGTGGTGTAATCCTGATCTTCTGTGTAGTTGTTTCTCTTATTTTGGCCAACTCTGCTGCAGGTGAATGGTTCCGCAGCTTACTTGAATATGAACTGGGCAATGCTGATCTTGGTTTGCGCTACTCTGTTCTTGCATGGGTCAACGATGGACTCATGGCTATCTTCTTCCTGCTCATCGGCCTTGAAATAAAACGCGAAGTGGTAGAAGGAGAGTTGTCTTCTATTAAGAAAGCATCTCTGCCTGTTATTGCTGCATGCGGCGGTGCTGTTCTCCCCGCAATCATTTATGCATTTTTCAATGCCAACACACCTGCTGCTTCGGGATGGGGTATTCCGATGGCAACAGACATTGCGTTTGCGCTGGGAATTCTTGCATTGATTGGTAAAAAGGTTCCGGCTTCACTAAAGGTATTTCTTGCGGCTCTTGCCATTGCCGACGACCTCATTGCCATCATTGTAATCGCCGTATTCTACTCAGAAGAAATTCATCTTACCAATTTTCTTTTTGCGGGCGGAATATTTCTGCTGCTGCTGGTGTTCAACAGGTTAAACCTTAAAAATGTATTCTTTTATCTGATACCCGGGATGTTTATATGGTACTTCATTCACCACTCCGGTATTCACGCTACTATAGCAGGTGTACTTACAGCCCTTACATTGCCCACAACACCAGGTAGGGAAACATCGCCTCTCGAAAAGCTGGAGCATGCCATCGCGCCCCCGGTAAACTTTCTTATTATGCCAATCTTCGCGTTGGTTAACACCGGAATCCGGTTTGGAGACGTGAGTGCGGAAATGTTAACAGGTGATCTTTCACTGGGTATTATCGCAGGTCTTGTTCTCGGAAAACCCCTTGGTATCACACTGTCTTCCTGGATCAGCGTGCGTGCAGGCATCAGCAGCCTTCCTTCCCGTGCGAGCTGGAAACACATAATGGGTCTCGGAATGTTGGGCGGAATCGGCTTCACCATGTCCATTTTCATCGCTTTACTTTCATTCAGAGATGCACAGCATCACGACATAGCGAAGATTTCCATATTGATTGCGTCAACAATATCCGCCATTGCAGGTTTGCTATTTCTGCTCACCGTGAGTAACAAGAAAGCTAAAGCTGCCAGGAAAGTATCTGGTTGAACCACTCCGGGCGATATGGCGTGCTCACTTTAATGTAGTTGTCGGTATAACCATCCATCATACCATTTTCCTTTCCCGATTCAAACAATACCTTGCGTGTTTGTCCACAGTGCTGCTGTTCGAAGAAGCGGTTCTTCATAAACGAAAGATTGCGCAACGCTTTATTTCTTTCATTTCTTTCGTGTACAGGCACAACAGGAGAGATGCTTAACGCGTGAGTATTATCTCTTTCTGAATAGGTGAATACATGCAGGTAACTCACATCAAGGTTGTGCAGGAAACGATAAGTTTCGGTAAAATCTTCTTCTGTTTCCCCGGGAAAGCCAACAATTACATCCACACCGATACAACAATGTGGCATGAAGGTTTTTATCAATGCAACACGCTCTGCATACAGCTCAACCCGATAGCGACGTCGCATGGCGGCGAGAGTTTTATTGCTACCGCTTTGCAGAGGAATGTGAAAATGCGGCATAAACCTGCGGCTCTCTGCCACAAATTGTATGATGTCGTTTGTTAACAGGTTCGGTTCAATAGATGAAATGCGAAACCTCTCAATTCCTTCCACTTCGTCGAGCGCGGTAATCAATTGCAGGAAATTCTCTTCGTGCTTGCGGCTGCCATCAGGGCCTTTCCCAAAGTCTCCCAGGTTTACACCCGTCAACACCACTTCCTTCACACCACTTTCTGCAAGCTGCTGCACATTTTTCAACACGTTTGCAATACTGTCGCTCCTGCTTTTTCCACGTGCCATGGGTATGGTGCAGAACGAACAATTGTAATCGCAACCATCCTGCACTTTCAGAAAAGAACGTGTACGTCCCTTGCCTGAATAGGATGCATTGAAACCGGTGATCTCACCAACATCGCATGAACAGATTTTTGCAGGCTCACCCCTGGTGAGTTCTTTCAGGTGAGAAACAATATTGAACTTCTCCGCTGCACCTAAAACAAGGTCAACACCCGGAATGGCTGCAATCTCTGCAGGTTTCAACTGGGCATAACATCCGGTGATTACCACGGTGCTTTCGGGCGATCGGCGCAGTATTCTTCTTACCAGGTGCCTGCATTCCTTGTCGGCATTGTCGGTCACAGAGCAGGTATTAATCACGTACACATCGGCTATTTCGTCGAAGTTTCGCTTCTCAAATCCTTCGGCCTCAAGCATTTTGGAGATTGCCGAGGTTTCGGAGTAATTCAGCTTACAGCCAAGTGTATGAAGTGCTACTGTTTTCATTATTTTCGCCCGGCGCGAAATTACAACCTTTTTGCGCTTGATTTGTACCATGAAAGTTGCACTCCTGCCTATACGGTGGCTTTACTGTGCTTATGCTTTTCTGATCTTCGTGATCCTGATGCTCGCAGTAATCCCCTTTGTAG
>JAFAGE010000216.1 GCA_023423015.1 Bacteroidota bacterium | reverse complement strand
CGCGACTACTACTCGGTGGAGTAGAAGCTGATGATACCGTGCTGGTCAAACCCGATGAAATGCTACGACTCATCTCTGCCGCGCTGAAGCGATGCATCTGGCCATTTCGCACACTGTAATATCCGGGGTTGTATCCCGCAGCAAGTGCTTTCTCAATGATATCGTCGAATTTTTGCGACCATTCGTTTTCCACACCTAGTGCAATAGCAAAGGGAAGATACTTTTCGAAGAGGTCAAGAGTTTTCTCTGGTGGCGCCAGTCGATCATAGATATGACCTTCCGCCTGAGCGAGGTACATTTTAAAACCGAGCAGATGGTCAACGACCTTGCGTCCTTCAGGTGTATAAGCACTCATAATGCTGCGGAATATCAGGTGCACGGCAAGAATGGCTATGACAAACCCTGCACTCAACACAGCAATACGCAGGGAGGGATGCGTTACAAAAAATTGAAAACTGAGGAATGCGGCTGCGATCACAACGATAAAACCCAGCACAACGTATCCCTTATTAAGCACGAATAACCCGCTTCGCGAACTTTTCTTGCCGGCACGGACAAGGTGCCTGTTTTTAAGCGCAGTTTGAAGAGATGTGAAGCTTGCTCGGAGCGCACTATTATATTTTCCTTTCTCCGCTTTCAATCCATAAATGGAAGACAGGGAAAAACCATATTCATCACCTGAATTATATCCATTCACAGGCGTATCCGGCTGGCTAAACTGGTACACATTCGATTTGAATATCAGGCCTTCGCGGCTTACCTCAATTTTGAGCTTCTTCTTTACTGCGCAATCGATGAGCGCCGCAGCAAACAATTTCGAATTGAACTTTTGGTCGAGGATATACCCGGCATCTGCTGCATTTATCCCTTCAGGAGGGGAAAACTGCGGATATATAATACCCTTTCTGGGATCCCGCCCTCTTTTATTCCATACGTAGAAATAATATCCGAGTTGAAACAGGAGCAGGAATACCAATAGCGGTATAATGTAATTGGCGCGCAAAAACGTCAGTGCTTTCTGGGTGCGGCCCGGATATGCCAGAATGCCCTTACGAACAGATACAGCTACCGTTAATCCCTCGTACGATAATGCACGGCGGGTAGTTTCAAAACTTATTTGTGCGGCGCTTTTTTTGATTGCTTCACAATGCGAAGCAGTTGATCCCTGTTCGCCGGTGTAGCAGGCGTATTCAATAATTTCCGCTCCATCAGGAAATTGAATGCTGCAAGAAATAGTATCTGCCGTAAACACCCATCCATTCCCATTCACATTCCAGTAAAATTCATCCTTGTCGTTGTGGTAAATGAGTTGGTTCCTGGTACGGTATTCAATTACATAATCGATTACACCCGTTGGAAGAATAACATCTTCGTTGCCGATCATCAATCGCTCGCCGTTGGTAAGGTTGTTCGTTATATAATTTTCTTCCTTGCCATTTCGTAAAACACGAACAACGTCAAAACCGGTTTCTACCCAGAACCCTGTGCTGTCTTCATATCGCGTGGGAAAGTCACGAACAATTCCGCGTTGAATATCGTTGTTTGAATAGATTGAATTTCGTGGATCAAAACCTGGTGTATTTTCTCCATCACCGTTAAACACGCGGATATTCTCCCTTACAGTGATGTTTCCATTTTTTTTAATAACAATGTCGGAATGGAAGCGAAGAATTCTGTCGCTGAAATCTTTTGGAACAGAAGTCTGGGCCGACAAGGAAGAAATAGTCAGGATGGAACATAGAACGTTAAAAAACCTGAACAATCTTTGCATAACTGGTTCGCGAAAAATGAATACTTATCAGGAAAAAGTCACTTTCGGAACAGTGGCAGTTCCTGCATCTTCCTGGAAGAAAGGTTCGGCAGTAAAGCCAAACATGCCGGCTACCATATTATTTGGAAACACAGCTACAGCCTGGTTGTAGTCGCGGACCGCTCCATTGTAGTAGCGGCGGCTTTGGTTTATGTTCTGTTCCAACTCCTTCAGGTCGGCCTGCAGGCTTAGAAAGTTAGCATTTGCTTTCAGGTCGGGATATTGTTCTGCAACAGCAAAGAAGTTGACCAGTGCTTCGTTCATCCGGTTATTTGCATTCATTACCTCACCGGTATTCGTCGCCTGCACTGCTTTGTTCCTCCACTTCACCACCTCCTGCAAAGTAGTGCTTTCATGAAGCGCATAACCTTTAACCGTTTCAACGAGGTTTGGGATCAGATCGCTTCTTTGTTGAAGGAAAGTTCCTATCCCGCTCCAGCCTTCGCGAACCATGATACGCTTCCTGGTGAGGGTGTTATATACAGCTATGAAGAAGAAGATAAGAAGCGCAACGACGCCTAAAACGATCCAGAGTGCAGTCATACGGGGTGGTTTAGAAGATATTAAAATAAGCATTTTCGGCTTACCGCTTGCGCTACTGGCGGGCATTGCAGCCCGTCCTGTAAAAAATGTTGGTAAACTGGTAACAAAAAGTTAACAGCAAGGTAATCTGTTGCTTTAAATTTGAGCCCAGATATTTAGTACCTAGCAATACGTTTTAAAGGATTGGGTATGGGTAATCAACCACTGTCAAGCTATCTTCAACTGTACAAGTTTCTTCCTGTGTTGAACGAAGAACAGATCACGAAACTGAGAAAGATCGCGCTCGGTATTCTCGATTTCTCTGCGTTCACGAACGAAGAAATCAGCTCGCTGGAAACAAAACTGATGGAACGTTCGTACGCTATGGAGCGATCCTGAAGTTCCGGCTTGCCTTTCACCTTTCACTTTTCACCTTTCGACATTTTGTGGACAGCTTTTGTATGCGGTGAATATTAACTTCCGCATTGTCAACGCTGCACCATGAAACTAACCATCCTCACTGCCTGGCTGATCTGCTGTGGCACCCTCAGCAGTTTCGCTCAGTTTTTCTCAATTTCCGGCATTGTAATGAATATCTCCGGGGAACCGCTTAACGCCGGAGAAGTTATTATCACCGACCCGGTCTCTCAGACAACTATTGCTAAAGCAGACCTTCTGAACGGTCTTTTTCTCATTAAAGACATCCAGCCCGGCGAATACATGCTTCGCATAGTCGCGATGGGATACAAGCTCCATGAAGAACGTATTACATTGTCTCAAAACCTCGAATTGAATTTTAGCCTCGAACCCGAAGCGTATACATTAAAAGATGTGACGGTTAGTGCATCAAAGCCACCAATTTCATTTAAAAACGGAAACATCATTGTTAATGTTGATAATCCGGCATTTTCTTCAGTACCCGACGCTCTTATGCTATTGTCGAAGATTCCAACTTTGCAATTAGGTGCCGATGGTGAATCGCTCTCAGTTGCAGGCAAAGGCGAGCCCATCATTTATATCAACAACCAACGTGCATCCATCAATGATGTAAAATCGCTGGCTGTAGCCGACATCAGTACAATTGAACTGATTACAAATCCTTCGGCAAGGTACGAGGCCGACGGGCGGGTAGTGCTGCTTATCCGAACCAGATTCAACTCCAGGGAAGGAGTGAGGGGCGAACTCAACCAGGCAGCAGCCATTCGCAAATATTACCTGAATCGCGCTTCTGCCAATGCCAGTTATCGCAAAAAGAAACTGGAACTAAAAAGCAGTATCCAGATAAACCATCTTAAAACATGGGAAGGAAATGTCTCCACTTTCAGAATGCCTGCCCGCAATATATTTTCTGGTTATTCGGTTACTGCCGTCACCTCACGTTTACCGCTGACCATCGGGAGTGCAGGCTTATTTTATCAAATCAACGAACTCGACTACATCTCTTTTAATGGCAGTGGACGCATGGTAACGGAAAGATTTCCCATTTACACCGATTCATGGCTCGACGAGCAGGGTAATCACGAAACAGTTTCCACTTCCAACTTTAGTACAAGCAAAGAAAGATATTACAACAGCAACATCAACATCAATAAAGGTTTCCGCAAATCGAATTCGAACCTGTTTGCTGGTTTTCAATACACACACCTGGGAGAAGACACAAGGAGCAACGTGTTCAATAAATACAATGATTCTGAATTGCTCCCCGCGCAAGACAGGCATTTGAATTCGGGAATAACAGTATACGCCGGCCGTGGTGTTTTTGTAAATAAAATTTACCACATTGGTAGACGACCAGCGCCCTTTTTTGAATGTGAAA
>JAFAGE010000213.1 GCA_023423015.1 Bacteroidota bacterium | reverse complement strand
GGTATACCCGCGCAACATGGATTGTTTTGGAGAACGCGATGGGGTGTGGATCTGCAATTTTAAGGAGGTAGTTGGACTTACTTCCGCGCTGCGAAATGCTATTATAAGCATCGCAGAATCCAAAAAGCACGAAGAAAATAAAGGCGAAAAAATGCAGATGCTTTACCAGTATCTCACAGGCACTGAATTTCGCCAGCAACTGGAAGCCATTGTGGAAGGTTTTAAATACATGAAAGACTCTATTACGCGTGAACGCATGCAGATGGAAAAACTCTGGAAAGAGCGGGAAAAACAACTCGAAAAAGTGCTGGTCAATACCTCGGGGATGTATGGCTCTATTCGTGGAATTGCCGGCACTTCTGTGAGCACCATTCCGCTGCTTGAGGGAGAAGAGGATACCGCTTAGTTCATCAGGTAACTACATAGGCCATTACCAGGTCATCGAATGTGCGTACCCGAACGGTCAACGGAACAGGATCATATTTCCGGAAAACAAATGGCACGCTCACCCATTCGTTGGGTTCGGATACAATAGGGCCGTCGAGCACCAGGTGTGCCCGGAAATCTACATTGCCGAATCCGTACCATTTAAAGATTGCTTCTTTCGAACTCCACACAATGGTAAGCATCTGCAGGTAAAGCGGGCCCATTTCCGACCAGGGTTGAAGGTATTTTCTTTCACCATCGGTTAGAAATTTATGCGATATACCCTTTAAACGGGGAGTGACCAATTCAATATCCACCCCTACCCTGTTTTCACTACTAGCAACGGCCGCCGCAAAATTGCCGCAATGCGAAATGGAGAAATGATACTTTTCGTTTTCGAGGAATGGTTTACGCGTGTCGGCGATGAGAATTTCTTCAAGGGGAAAATCTGCAAACAGCTCGGGCAACAAAAGTCGCCCGGCAAGGTGTTGCAAACGTTTATACGGGTGCGTAACGTGATTGCGCAGGGGTACCCGGCTAAGGAAAAAACTTTCCGGCTCCTCTATCTTCCATATCCCGAGCTTTGTGTGCTGGTTGATACTATGTGTAAAAAATATCGCCACCGATGAACTTTAGATGCAGAATTAGGATTTATTTACACCTCGTCAAAAATAAACCGGTTAACGCACTATGATACTGTCCGACAGCAGGATATTGGAAGAGATAGAAAAAGGAACGATCAAAATAGAACCATATAACCGTGAATGCCTGGGTAGCAACTCTTATGATGTTCACCTTGGAAGATGGCTGGCTACCTATCGCGAGCACATCCTGGATGCCCGCAAACACAACGAGATAGAATATTTTGAAATTCCCGAGGATGGTTTTGTTTTATACCCACACATCTTTTATCTCGGCGTAACAGAAGAGTACACAGAAACGCACGCGCACGTACCTTTTCTCGAAGGAAAATCATCTACCGGCCGGTTGGGTATCGACATTCATGCCACCGCCGGTAAAGGCGATGTAGGTTTTTGTGGAAACTGGACCCTGGAAATTTCGGTGAAGCAGCCCGTTAAGGTTTACCGCAGCATGCCCATTGGCCAGCTGATCTACTTCCCTGTGGAAGGAAACATCGAAGTGAAGTATAATCAGAAAAAGAATGCGAAGTACAGCCAGCAGCCCGATAGGCCCATCGAAAGCATGATGTGGAAGAACAAATTCTAGAGATGCCCTTCCCTTTTGTAATAAGCGATCAGCATACCCACTACCTCGCTGTAGCTCATCTTTCCTGAAGGTTGTTCATTGGCGCGCAGAAATTGCGAATACAATTTGTCAATAGCTGTTTCTATGGGTGTGTTGTACTTTTTGAGAAACTGATGCAGTTCGCGCAAATCGCTTTTTACGCCGGAGGATAATTGCGCTTTAATGCGTTTCAACGAAGCAGAATCGCTGTAGTAGAGATAGCCGGCTGCATATGCGTACATCTCGAAGTAAACCGAATACAAAAAAGCCGGATCGCGTGAAGAGGTTCCGGATAGGTACGCCGCAAAGTTAGCTTCACTTTCTTTTGCATATCCTAACTGGTGACCTATTTCATGACAGCTTGTGAATGGACGGAGAAAGATTGGAACGGCAGTGTTCACCTGGGCCTCGCCTGTAAAAGGGTTGTAGTAACCTGTGAATCCCAGGTAATTTCCGAGGTAACTGTAAATAGAGGGTTTGATAGAAGGATTCGGGTATCTGAATATTGATTGTTTTTCCCGGAGCTGCTCATACGCTTCCTGTGCACCCAAAAAAAGATTGCGCTTTTTATAGAGCCTTTTTCGCGGCTCCACCGATGCTTCCTGTAATTCGTTCATTCGCAGGACGAGCTGTTCAGCAACTTCTACAAGGTCTTCCCGTTCATATTTACTACTCTCCAGTTTTAACTGGTAATCGATGCCATAGCGGTTATAGTTCAGGCCCCATAAAAGATTAAAGGCGCAATAAACTCCCAGGGCCACGCAGGCCGTTATCTGCAGCGAACGAAATACATAAGTTCTGTTTACGTTCCCCGCGCGGACCGCTCTCACCCATTTCGCCACCTGCCTGATTAACCAGATCCCCGCCGCGGCATAGAGAATGTCGCCCACACTGAAGGGAACCCATCCGAACAGGAACCGCTGGACAATGCCGATATATGGATATAGGCCGTTCGAATAATACCTTTCCACGGCGGCTGAGTCGAGAGAGAAGATTTTGATCCCCGCTGCCACAATAACCAGTATGATCAATGTTCTTCGGATAGGCCTTTTTAATGGATAAATATACCTATACATTTGCTTCATGAACCTCGAATTCAATAAGAATGAAGATGTAATGCGCATCGCCGTTAGCCAGCTGAAGCAACGCCTGAACCAGGTGGCCGATGGCGGAGGTAAAAAAGCTGTAGAGAGACAACGCGAAAAAAAGAAGATGACCGCAAGGGAAAGGATCGACTACCTGCGCGACTCCGATAAACCATTCCTGGAAGTAGGTGCACTCGCCGGCTGGGAAATGTATGAAGAGCAGGGAGGCTGCGCCTCGGGTGGAACAGTTGCGGGTGTTGGATATGTGAGCGGACGTCAATGCGTGATTGTCGCAAACGACCAGACGGTAAAAGCCGGAGCATGGTTTCCCATCACCGGCAAAAAGAACCTGCGTATGCAGGAGATTGCAATGGAAAACATGCTACCTATCATTTACCTGGTAGACAGTGCCGGAGTTTACCTGCCCATGCAGGATGAAATCTTCCCCGACAAAGAACATTTCGGACGCATATTCCGGAACAACGCGAAAATGAGTGCAATGGGCATCAGCCAGATTGCTGCAGTTCTCGGAGCGTGTGTTGCCGGCGGCGCATACCTGCCCATTATGAGTGATGAGACACTGATGGTACAGGGTAATGGTTCCATATTCCTGGCAGGACCCTACCTCGTTAAAGCAGCCATTGGTGAAGATGTAGACGTTGAAACTCTTGGAGGTGCGGTAACACACACTGAAATCTCCGGAATAGCCGATTATAAATTCGAAACAGAACAGCAATGCCTTGACCACATCCGCAAAATGATGTCGATGATGGGCAACAAAACCCGGACGGCAGGATTTGATCGCATTAAACCTGTTCTGCCAAAAAAGGATCCACGCGAACTGTATGGTTTTATTCCCATCGAAGGCAGTAAGCCGTATGACATGCTCGAGATAATTGATCGCATTGTGGATGGTTCAGAATTCGAGCAGTTTAAAGAAGATTATGGAAAAACGATTATCTGCGGTTATGGCCGCGTAGACGGATGGGCGGTAGGCATTGTGGCCAACCAACGAAAGATCGTACGCAGCAAAAAAGGTGAAATGCAGATGGGCGGCGTTATTTATAACGACAGTGCCGACAAGGCTACCCGTTTCATCATGAACTGCAACCAGAAAAAGATACCGCTTATCTTCCTCCAGGATGTATCGGGATTTATGGTGGGCTCCAGGAGCGAACACGCTGGCATTATTAAAGACGGGGCAAAGATGGTAAACGCCGTAGCGAATTCCGTTGTTCCGAAAATCACCTTTATAGTAGGCAACTCATTTGGAGCTGGTAACTATGCCATGTGCGGAAAAGCATACGATCCGCGATTCATATTCGGATGGCCAACTGCCCGTATAGCCGTTATGGGTGGCGACCAGGCTGCTAAAACACTTCTGCAGATCCAGGTAGCTGGAATGAAAGCCAAGGGCCGCGAAGTGAGCCCCGAAGAAGAAAAGCAGTTGCTGCGCGACATCAAATCGAAATACGATAAACAAACATCGCCTTACTATGCGGCCGCCAGGTTATGGGTTGATGGTATCATCGATCCGATGGAAACCCGGTCAATTATTTCACAGGCCATCGAAGCCGCTAACCACAATCCTGAAATTCCGGAATTCAAAACAGGCGTTATACAAACCTGATATCCTACCCCATGAAAGATTTGATTATTTACACCGACGGGTCTTCGCGTGGAAATCCCGGTCCCGGAGGATATGGCGTGATTCTCCAATATGGCGGAAAAGAAAAAGAATTATCCGCGGGTTATCGTAAAACTACAAACAACCGGATGGAGCTGATGGCCGTGATTGCTGCGCTCGAAGCGCTGAACCGGCCGGGCCTTAGCATTAC
>JAFAGE010000189.1 GCA_023423015.1 Bacteroidota bacterium | reverse complement strand
GCGGTTGGCCGGTATCGTGCAGCATGTAATTTGTGATATCAACAATGTTGTTGATGGGGCGCTGACCGATTGCCTTCAGTTTATCCTGCAACCATTGTGGCGAAGGCTGAACGCGGATACCATTTATGGTTACCCCGGTATAACGTTTACATGCTTCGGTGTTTTCGATTTTTATTTCGAAAGGCGCTTCTTCTTTGTTGCTGGAAAATTCTTTCGTCGCGGGTTTATTTACCTGGATGTCCTGTTTTTCGTGGTGACTGAGATATGCGCATATGTCCCGTGCAACACCGGCGTGGCTCATGGCATCCATGCGGTTCGGTGTTAAACCGATTTCATAAATCCAGTCGGAGTATGGTTTGTACAATTCTGCAACCGGCACGCCAGCTGGAGTATTCCCGGGAAGAATTACTATGCCTGCATGGCTTTCACCAAGGCCGATTTCATCTTCCGCGCAGATCATACCAAAACTTTCTTCCCCGCGGATTTTGGTGTTTTTGATTGTTACGGGATCGCCTTTGGTCGGGTAGATGGTTGTACCGGCAGTAGCGACAATTACTTTCTGGCCCTCTGCCACATTCGGTGCTCCACAAACGATATTGAGAATCTCACCGTTCGCTACTTCTACTTTCGTAAGCTTTAATTTATCTGCACCAGGGTGTTGAGTGCATTCTTTTACTTCGCCGGTAACCAGACCCTGAAGACCGCCTTTGACGCTTTCGAACTTTTCCATTGATTCCACTTCGAGCCCTATCGAGGTGAGAATATTGCTGGTTTGCTGAGGTTCTATGGAGAGAGGAATATATTCGCTAATCCACTTATGTGATATCGTCATTACGCGCGGCCCTTTTACTTTTATATGTTGGCAAATATAGTTTTTTAGCTAAAAATCTTTCCGCACACTCTAATGTGAATTACTGCCGGGCGGGGGCTGAAAACTTTATTAAATTGTGAATAAGAGCGCCGGCGATGTGAATATTGCTGTTTTGGGGTGTGAAAAACTTTCTGAATCAATGTTTGAATAAGTTTTTCAATGATGAGGCAACGGTTATAAAAACAGGCGACCTATATTCGCCGTCCCTGGTTAATCAGGTAACATTCCGGTAACATCTCTTTAACGATCCGATAACCCCTCCCATCCGGAATTACCAGGTTGCCCCGGCCATAAAATCCAATCCTTCTACCCGCACTCTGTGTGAGCCGTGGTTTGAACATTTTTCAATACTTACAACCCGTTAGACTGATGGATCTTACCAATATCAATAAAGACAGGAAAGGACGCCGCAAGTCGCCCCTGGATCTGAGCACAATGGTTTACGGCAAGGTACCTCCCCAGGCCAAAGACCTTGAAGAAGCGGTGCTCGGGGCGATCATGCTTGAAAAAAGTGCGTTCGACACTGTTATCGAAATACTCAAACCCGAATGCTTTTACGTTGACTCGCACCAGCGCATATTCCGCGCAATGCAGAGTCTGCAACAAAAAAATCAACCGATCGACATCCTCACCGTGGTTGAGGAGCTGAAAAGCCGGGAAGAACTCGACATTATCGGCGGACCTTACCACGTTACCAGGCTTACCAATGCCGTGGTTTCATCCGCGAACATTGATGCCCATTCCAGGATAATTCTTCAAAAATTTATTCAGCGTGAGCTTATCCGCATCAGCGGAGAAATTATCGGCGACGCCTACGAAGACAGTACCGACGTTTTCGACCTGCTCGACGATGCGGAGACAAAACTGTTTGAAATAACCAACAATCACCTTCGAAAAAATTTCGATAGCATCGATACCGTCCTGGTAAAAACAGTTCAACGTATCGAAGATATGCGGCACCGGAACGAGGACATCACCGGCGTTCCGAGCGGATTCCACTCGCTCGACGGGGTTACTTACGGCTGGCAACAAACGGACCTCATCATTCTCGCAGCGCGTCCTTCAGTAGGTAAAACCGCTTTTGCGCTCAACCTGGCGAGAAATGCAGCATTGCATCAGACGAAACCCACACCCGTGGCTTTTTTCAGCCTTGAAATGAGTGCTGCACAGCTTGTTCAACGTATTCTGAGTGCGGAAAGCGAGATCTGGCTCGAAAAGATTGCCCGCGGAAAACTGGAAGAACATGAAATGAAACAGCTGTATGCGAGGGGAATACAGCGACTGGCCCAGGCGCCGATCTTCATTGACGACACAGCTGCGCTGAATATTTTTGAACTGCGTGCAAAATGCCGCCGTCTGAAAAATAAACATAATGTAGGCCTGATCATCATCGACTACCTGCAGCTTATGAGCGGCACCGGTGACCGCAACAGCAACCGTGAACAGGAAATCAGCCGCATCTCCCGCGACCTGAAAGGGCTGGCGAAGGAATTACAGGTTCCGATCATTGCGCTTTCCCAGTTGTCGAGGGAAGTCGAAAAGCGAAAGGAAGGCAGCAAAATACCACAGCTGAGTGATCTCAGGGAGTCGGGTGCCATAGAGCAGGACGCAGATATGGTAATGTTCCTGTACCGCCCCGAGTATTACGATATTACCGCAAATGAACATGGCGAAAGCAACAAGGGAGAAACACACGTGCGCATTGCCAAACACAGAAATGGTTCTCTCGAGAACATCAAACTCAGGGCAATGCTCCATATCCAGAAATTCGTGGATATGGAAGGCGATGATTTCAGCGGACTTGGTTTGCCCAAAGGTTCGTGGAAACCAGTGCCGGGCAACGACATGGGTGAAGGAGGCAGCGCTAAACTATACATCCAGACCGGAAGCCGCATGAACGATCTGCCAATGGATGAGGAAGATGCACCGTTTTAATCGTTCGCATCCAACGCTTCAAAGCATAATTTTACAAACAATTAATATAGGGGTAACAAAGGAGCAATACATTTGCTCCTTTTATATTTATATATGTCTCTTCCCTGGTTTTTTGCCCCGGATTTAAACAGTCACCCGTTAACACTCGACGAAGAAAACTCAAGACACATCGTCCAGGTTCTGCGGATGAAGGAAGGCCAGCGTTTGTTGCTGACCGATGGTAAGGGACATTCCGGGGAAGCTGAGATAACCAATGCCCATAAAAAACATTGTTCGGTACACATGCTGAACGTAGACTTCCAGCACCGTCCTTCGCAACAGCTTACTATTGGAATATCGCTATTGAAGAACTCCAGTCGTTTTGAGTGGTTTCTTGAAAAGGCAACCGAATTGGGCACGGCAGAAATTATTCCACTGATATGTGAACGCACTGAAAAAGAAAAATTTCGATTCGACCGGTATATTAATATTTGTAAGAGTGCCATGTTGCAGAGCATGCAAACATGGATGCCCGTTCTTCGTGAACCTGAAAATTTCAACGAGGCAGTTCGGTCTGCAACACAACACCAGCGATTTATTGCGCATTGCGCAGAAGACGATAAACAACCACTTGTTGGTGCTTTCGACAGCCTGCTCGATACACAAATCATTTTAATCGGACCGGAAGGAGACTTTACAGCTACGGAAATTGAAGATGCGAAAGCAAATGGATTTATCCCGGTAACGCTGGGTGCTACCCGCCTGCGTTCAGAAACAGCGGGGATATATGCTGCGGTAATCGGGGCAAGAGAGTAGGAGCTACTTTTCGTTCTTTACACCAAATGCTTTATTGATCGCTTCGGTTTTATTCTGCACGTGAAGCTTCTCATATATATTGTGAATGTGCTGGCGCACGGTTCCGAAGCTTATTCCCAATCTTTGAGCAATTTCTTTATAGAGAAGACCTTTTGCAAGAAGGTTTAATACGTCATTCTCCCGCGCTGAGAGTTTTGCGCGCTCATCACTGATCACCGCCTGTTTTTGAAACGAATGAACAACACGACGCGCTATACCTGCCGTCATTGGTGCGCCTCCCTCGTGGAGTTCCTTTATTGAAGCGATGATCTTTTCGGGTTTGGTGTTCTTTAGCAGGTACCCGCTTGCTCCTGCTTCCAATGCTTCGAATACCTGTTCACTATCTTCAAAGATGGTGAACATCATGAACTGGGTTTTATGATTTTTTAACCGTACCTGCCGCAGGCATTCAACACCCGACATTCCCGGCAGGTTGATGTCCATAATTGTGATATCCGGCTGCAGTTCAGGCAACCGTTCGAGTGCATCTTCAGCATTGCTGAACGATTCGAGTAAAAGACACTCCTGCGAATTCTTCACAATATTCTCCAGCGACCGGCGGATTTCCTCGATATCTTCTACAATACATACGGTAATTAAATCCATAATCAAAAGTAGGACGACCGCGTGGGGGAGGCAATATAACAAAGGTTATACCGGCAATGGAAGGATGGCCCGAACCATTGTTCCTCCATCCGCTTCAATCTCCAGGTGCCCTCCAATACTGGCCATACGTTGTTTCATGTTATTCAGCCCGTTACCAAAATGCCTGAAGGCTTTTTTATCAATGCCTTTGCCATTGTCGTGAACGGCAATGCTGAAATCGTTATCGAAAGCAAAAGTAATAGTCACCAGCGAAGCCCCCGAATGTTTTATGGCGTTATGAACTGCTTCTTTCACCACCAGGTACATATTCCGGCGTTGTTCCCCCGAAATCGGCATGTTGGGAATTTCTTCGGGTATGTTGAACCGGTAGTCGAAGTCGCGGTCTTCAAGTAATTCGCTTATGCTATGTCTCGTGTAAATAACAAGGTCTTCGAGTGTGTTGAATTGTTTATTTAACGACCAGATGATTTCGTTCATCTTCTCCACCAGAGCATTTGCCGTTCTTGCGATCTTCGGTGCGATCTCCGGGTTTTCACCTCCGCTTCCGGTCTGAAGGTTTTGGCTGAGGTACAAAATAGAGGTAAGTCCTGATCCAACATCGTCGTGCATCTCTTTCGAAATACGTTGTCTTTCTACGTCCTGGCCTTCCAGCATTGCTTTGAGCCGGATTACTTCCTGTTCTTTTTGCAACGCCAGTATCTCCTGCGCGTGGATCTTTTGTCGTTGCCGCGATAGCCAGTACGACGACGTAAATATGATCAGCACCACCACTCCACCGCCTACCGACCATGCCAGCTGAACGTTTTTCCGTTGCATGGCCACTTTTGTTTCTTCCAGCGCCAGCTTTTGTTCTGTTATCGATTGATCTTTTTTGGCGGTTTGATATTGCACTTCGAGCTCACTGATATTTTTGCGGATGCGTTCATTCAGCAGCGTATCATGAAGCGTCTGGTATTTTTTACGATAGTCGAGCGCAGAAACAAGATCGGCCGAGCCTTCCTTTGCCTGTGCAGCTTTCATGTATAAATCGTTGAGCTCCGACTTGGAGTCTATTTCAGTAGCAATGCGAATGGCACGCACAATAATCTTATCGGCATCATTGAATTTCTTTTGTGCCAGGTAGGTGTCGGCCAAACCCTGCAACGCTACGAGCTGGTAAGCGGGGTTATTATTTTCTTCGGCCATTGCCAGCGCGCGTTTGAACTGGGTTATTGCCAGCTCATATTCATTGAGGTTATTATAAATGGAACCAATATTTGTAAACCCATCGAGAGCCAGTGTATAATCATCTAC
>JAFAGE010000092.1 GCA_023423015.1 Bacteroidota bacterium | reverse complement strand
ATCTATGGCGATTATAAACACGACCCCAACTTCGGGGGGCTGAACAGAATGGATCACATCTCCGGCAGGTTTACCCGTTTCATGCATGATCCGAACGATACCACCACGCTTATCAATAATAAGGTTCGGGTGATGTATGAAAGCAGCGACGGAACCTTTTGGGTTGGTACCGCTGGCGATGGCCTGCACACGCTGGACAGAAAGACCGGAAAATTCCGCAGGCTTACCAACGATTCCAACAGGCAGCTTAGCCGGCCTCCATTAACACCGGATCCGTTTTCGATGATCACGTTTATCATTGAAGATGTAAAAGGCGCATTGTGGATCGGAACAACAGATAACGGACTGAAGTATTATGATCCGAAGTCGCGCACAGATATGCACCTGTTTCCGGCAGAAACTGAAGTGCCTTACGGAAATCAGAACCCATGGGCCGCATATTCATCTGCAGATGGCATTTTATGGATGAGTACATTCAACGGCGATCTCTTTACGCATAACCCTTTGCAGATCGAGATTCCTTTTCTGCAGATGGCGAGAGGTGAAATCAATGGCTTTTACGAAGAAAACGACGGATCGTTGTGGATTGCAGCGGATGAAGAAGGCCTGGTACATTTAGACAAAACCCGGCGCTTTCCTCAACGCTATGAAAATAATCCAGGCGACCCGGGAACAATTTCAACAAACAGGTTGATGGCCATTACGCCCGATGGTAAAGGAAACTTCTGGCTGGGTACACTGGGAAAAGGTATTGAGTTGTTCTCTGCGAAAACAAAAAAAGTGATCGCACGATACTCACACATTGAAAATGATAACCAAAGCCTGATCAATGATTCGATTGTGCGCGTCTATCGCGACAAAGCCGGGAACATCTGGGCGGGAACATTTCGCGGCGCGAGTTTGCTTGATTTCAAAACCGGAAAATTTAAAAGCTTTGTAGCATATCCTAACGACACTGCCGGCTTCGGCAGAAACCTGGTTAGTGCGGTCTTCCAGGATAAATACGATACCTGGTGGATTGGCACCTTTGTTGGCGGGGGAATTCACATCGTGAACCCCAAATCGGGTGATCTTAAAACCTATTTACACGGTATCAGCATTTCCAATGTGTATGAAGATTCAGACGGACGCTTGTGGGCCGGGGCAGTGGAAGGTTTGTTTTACTACGATCGTGAATCGGATGTATTTGTGAAGTTTACCGATCCGTTTAATTTGAGTGCAGTAATAGATGTAAGGGCTATCGTCGAAGACGATGAGAAAAACCTCTGGATCACTACAAGTAACAGTATAAAGAAGATTTCTCAGAAAAGAGACCTGGTTACCAGCTACGACGCACATTTCGGGATCAACGAAGAGCTGCAATATGGAATGGCGCACAAGGGGAAATCCGGTAAACTTTACTTTTCGGCGTATTCAGGATTCTATGAACTCGCACCAAAGAATTTCAATGCGGAAAGCAGGCCACCCAAGATCATTCTTTCCAATTTCCGTATTTCTAACCAAACAATTTTACCCGGAGAAAACAGTGTGCTGAGTAAGGACGTGTCAGTCATCGACCGTATTACGCTACGTTACGATCAGAACATCTTCTCCTTCGATTTTGCTGCCGTAGATTATGTAGATCCGCAGGCGAACCGTCATCTTTTTATGCTTGAGAATTATGACCAATCGTGGAACGTGGCCGGTTTTGATCGCCGTGCTATTTACTTTTACGTTCCACCGGGTACGTATGTTTTTCGTGTGCGCGCTGTAAATGCATACGGAAAATGGTCAGAGAAATCCGTGACAGTGGAAATCGTACCGGCATGGTGGAGCCGTTGGTGGTTCAGGATTATTGCCATCATCGCAGTTATCGCAACAATATATTTTGTAATTCGCTGGCGCCTTTCTGAAAAGTACCGCATCCAGATGGAACGCTCAGAGAAGGAAAAAGAACTATCGCGATTACAGCACCGCACGGCTCAACTCGAAATGCATGCATTGCGGTCGCAGATGAATCCGCATTTCCTCTTTAATTCACTTAATTCCATTAACCGGTTTATCATTCAGAACAACAGCGAACAGGCTTCCGGGTATCTCACTAAGTTCTCGCGCCTGATGCGGCATATTCTTCAGAATTCGCAATATGAACTGATACCGTTGGAGAATGAACTGGAAGCGCTGAAACTCTATCTTGAGCTCGAGGCGGTGCGATTCGACCATCATTTTACCTGGTCTGTTAAGGTAGATGAACACCTGGACGTATCGGCCCTGAAAGTGCCTCCTTTAATTATCCAGCCATATGCAGAAAATGCAATCTGGCATGGATTGATGCATAAGGAAGAGAAAGGCAAGCTGCTGATAGAATTGCGTGAAGAAGGAGAGTACCTTGTATGCAGCATAACTGACGACGGAGTAGGAAGAAAGAAAGCAGCTGAACTCAAAAGTAAATCGGCTTCTACCCACAAATCGATGGGAATGAAAATAACAGCCGACAGGATCGCAAGTATGCGCAAGCGTAAATCGGGCGAGAATTATATCCAAATTACCGACCTTGTGTTACCTAACGGCGAACCGGGAGGCACAAGAGTAGAAATAAAGATTGCACTTCAGTATGATTAAAGCGGTTCTGATCGATGATGAAAAACATTGCCTGGAAACATTGAACATGTTGCTCACACGTCATTGCAAAGATGTTCAGATTGCGGAAGAGTGCCGTTCCGGTAAAAAAGGGGTGGAAGCCATTAATAAACTCAAACCCGATCTTGTATTTCTCGACATCGAGATGCCCATGATGAATGGTTTTGAAGTGCTTGAACAATTTTCGGAAATTCCTTTTGCGGTAATATTTACCACCAGTTACGATCAATATGCCATCAAGGCATTTCGCTACAGCGCACTCGATTACCTGCTTAAGCCCATCGATCCCGAAGAACTGGTAGCAGCAGTAAATAAGGTGGTTTCAAAAAGAAACCTTCCATTTGCCGAGCAGTTCGACATCCTGCTTAAGCAGATTAAACAAAAAGGTTCCGGCTTCGAAAAGATTGCGGTTCCCACAATTGAAGGATTTGAATTGATTCGTGCAGACCAGATCATTCGCTGTGATGCCGACGATAATTACACCCATCTTCACCTCAAAGACAACAGGAAGATCGTAGCCTGCAGAATGTTAAAGGAAATGGAAGAACTCACCCAGGAGTTCGGGTTTTTCGTACGCGTACATAACTCTCACCTTGTGAATATGAACGAAGTATCCAAATACGTACGGGGCGATGGGGGTTACCTGTTAATGAGCGATGGATCAACCGTTGCTATCTCAAAAAGCCGCCGCGATGCCCTTATAAAGTGGTTCGTGTAAAACCGGCTACTCAGTCAAAAAAGCTATTTACCGCCGAAAATGTTCAACTACCCAAAGCCTCTGTGAGCGGGGGTTTATGCATACTACTTTTGACTTGTCAAACAAAAAGTAATGCATAAATCACAAAACATGAAAAAGATAATTATTGCAACAGCTATCTCTGTATTCACGCTTACATCAACACAAACCAGTTTTGCCCAGGAGCCTTCGGCCGGAACATTTGTGTATTCCAAAAGTTCACGCGTAGTTGATCCTGCCACCAGTGAATCAAGCAAGGTTCTCGCGCCAACTGAAGTTAATGTTATTGCTGTACGCGACTTCAGCAAGAGGTACCACAACGCCCGCAATGTAGTTTGGGTTGGAAACAAAAACGGTTCGTCAGTGTATTTCAACCAGGCTGGAATTAAAATGCGCGCTACGTACGACAGGAAAGGAAGAGAGGAATATACACTCGCTTACCTCACCGAATCGCAAATGACGCCGGCATTGAGGCACCAGGTGAAAAGAAACTATTACGACTACAAGATCGACCTGGTAACTGAAATCAAAAGAAACGACGTTGTTTCTTACCTTGTTAAAATGCAAAACGACAATGAATACGTTACCATTAGGATAGTGGATAGTGAAATTGTTCCGTTTGAACGTATCACAAAAGTAAAATAACCGAAGTTTTACGAATGATGAACCAAGGGTTGCAAAATAGTTGCAGCCCTTTTTTTATTGTGGCCAGAAGTCAGGCTTTTTGTGAACGCCGCGTATGCGGCAATCGGCACATTGTTTATGCGTGAGTGAATATAAGGTAATCCGGTATGGAGCCGTTCTTTCGAAGGCTTTAACCTGAACAGGAACGAGGTTCTGCGAGATAGCATCAGCATACGGAACAAGCGCATTTGTGAGAGTGTCTGCACAGGGAAATGCATCGTAAATCCAATCAGGCAAATCGCTGATGCTGATAATAAGTCTTTTGGTTTTCACCGTAGTAGCGTCAATGTACCCGATCACTTTTTCGGCAGGGTCGGAAACACAGGTAAAATTGCTTTTTAGTTCGCTGGGTTGTGCATCGAATATTGAGCCCAACCCTTCCGAATTTGATTCCAGCAATTTGTAAAACTGGTATCCTTCGCGGCTCAGTCCTGTTTGTTTTACGCGTATGCTATACAGGTAGCTGAG
>JAFAGE010000071.1 GCA_023423015.1 Bacteroidota bacterium | reverse complement strand
TTCACTTCCACCACTCACCTTTCACTTTCACCACTCACCTTTCACTTTTCACTTTTCAGGAGGGGCGTACGTTTGCAGAATGTTCCCAGAATACGTTGTAATAGTGGCCGGCGCCGGCCATGCAGGTTGTGAAGCCGCTGCAGCAGCGGCTAATCTTGGTTCTAAAGTGCTTTTGATTACCATGAACCTGCAGACTTTAGGTCAAATGAGCTGCAATCCGGCTATGGGAGGGATTGCCAAAGGCCAGATTGTGCGAGAAATCGACGCTTTAGGCGGCTATTCAGGTATAGTGTCGGATAAAAGCATGATTCAATTCCGCATGCTGAACAGATCGAAAGGTCCTGCCATGTGGAGTCCGAGGTCTCAGAACGACCGCATGATGTTCGCAAATACCTGGCGGGAAATGCTGGAACAAACACCAAATGTTGACTTCTACCAGGATATGGTAAAAACAATAATCATTAAGAACGGGAAAGCCAGTGGGGTAGTTACAAACCTCGGCCACCATATCCACAGCAAGGCAGTTGTTATAACCAGTGGAACGTTCCTCAATGGGATCATTCATATAGGAGAAAAGCAGTTTGGCGGCGGGAGAGTGGCAGAGAAAGCCGCGACAGGGATTACTGAACAGCTGGTGAGCCTGGGCTTCGAAAGCAATAGACTTAAAACAGGAACTCCGCCAAGGGTAGATGGCCGTAGCCTCGACTATTCCAGGATGGAAGAACAGAAAGGAGACGAAGAAGTAACCGGCTTCTCTTTCCTCGATTCACCAAAACCAAAGCGTCAAAGAAGCTGCTGGATTACTTATACAAGCCAGGATGTTCATGATATTCTTAAAACGGGATTCGACAGGAGTCCCATGTTTACGGGACGTATTGAAGGCACCGGTCCGAGATACTGTCCGAGCATAGAGGACAAAATCAATCGGTTTGCCGAGAGGGAAAGACACCAACTTTTCGTGGAACCGGAAGGATGGAATACTGTTGAAATATATGTGAATGGCTTTTCTACATCACTTCCTGAGGAGGTCCAATATTCAGCTTTGAGAAAGGTCGCCGGTTTTGAGAATGCCCGAATGTTCCGCCCCGGGTATGCTATCGAATACGACTATTTTCCACCAACCCAATTGAAATATTCGCTGGAAACGAAACTGGTTCCCGGCCTCTTCTTCGCTGGTCAAATAAATGGAACAACAGGTTACGAGGAAGCAGCCTGCCAGGGATTAATCGCGGGCATCAATGCTCATCTGAATACCAGGAATACAGAACCTTTGATCTTGAAGAGAAGCGAAGCATATATAGGTGTGTTGATCGATGATCTTATAAGTAAGGGTACAGAAGAACCCTATCGCATGTTCACGTCAAGAGCTGAATACCGCACATTGCTTAGACAAGATAATGCTGATCTGAGGCTCACTGAAATGAGTTATAGAATGGGACTGGCCAGCCAGGAAAGAATGGATAAGCTTCTCCTGAAAAAGAACGGAGTGCAGAAGATCAAAGAAGCATTACAACAAATATCTCTATCCCCTGAAGAGGCAAATAGTTATCTTGATTCGGTCGGATCCGCAGCATTGGACCAAAAACAGAAAGCACTTCAGTTGTTATTAAGACCTAATATAGATCTGAAATCCATGAGATTATCAATAGAAAAAATAAACAATATATTAATGGGTATTGATGATTCAACTATCGAACAAGCTGAAATCCAGATCAAATATGACGTTTACATTGAGAAGGAAAAAGAACTTGTAAAAAGGATGGCACAGCTCGAAGACCTGAAGATTCCTGAAAACTTCAACTACGACAGGATCTCTGCATTATCGAACGAAGCCTTGCAAAAGTTCAAGAAAATCAAGCCCGCCACGCTTGGCCAGGCAAGCAGGATTTCCGGAGTGAATCCCAGCGATGTGCAGATTCTCATGGTTTATATGGGCAGATAGAGCCTAGAGACCATAGTTTGCGCTGATTTCCAACATTCTATCTATAGGCTTTTTTGCAGCAATCCTGATTTCCTCATCCATCAGTATTTCTGGGAGTTCATGCTTGATACATATGTACAACTTCTCTAAAGTGTTCAGCTTCATATGAGGGCAATCGTTGCACGCACAACTGTTTGTGGGGGGAGCTGGAATAAACGTTTTGTGTGGAGAAGATTTTTGCATCTGGTGAAGGATGCCTGTTTCCGTTGCTACTATGTACTCGGTAGAAGGATCGTTCTGGCTGAATTTTAAAATTCCGGTTGTAGAGCCAACGAAATCGGCCAGTTTGAGAATCACTTCCTCACATTCCGGGTGCGCGAGAACTTTAGCATTCGGATGACGCATCTTCAACTTCATGATTTTCTCAAGGCTGAACATCTCGTGGACCATGCACGCACCATTCCATAACAACATGTCACGCCCCGTTTTCTTGATGAGGTAAGCTCCCAGGTTTTTATCGGGTGCGAAAATAATAGGCTGTTCCTTAGGTACACTTTCAACAATGTATTGTGCATTACTGCTGGTGCAGATGATATCACTAAGGGCTTTGATACCCGCTGAGCAGTTGATGTATGAGATTACAATATGGTCAGGATGTTTTTCTTTGAACTTTCTAAAAAGTTCGGGGGGTGCCGAATCAGAAAGTGAGCAGCCCGCTTTCAAGTCAGGTATTACCACCTTCTTATCGGGGTTAAGGATCTTGGCTGTTTCAGCCATGAAATGCACACCTGCAAACACAATCATGTCAGCTTTCGTCTTCTGCGCAAATTGGGCTAAACCCAAACTGTCGCCGATATAGTCTGCTACATCCTGAATATCTGCCTCCTGGTAGTAGTGTGCGAGCAGAACGGCATTCTTCTCCTTTTTAAGCCGCTCTATTTCTTTAAACAAGTCAAGCGATGGATCTATACTAACATCCAAAAAACCGCGTTTATTTATCTTCTCAAGCGTTTCCTGCGAAATGGCCGGACCTGGCTCTAAAATTCCGGTATCGTGATTTGACATGCTCATGTTTATAACTCCCGTAGTATTTAATAATACTTCTATTTTTATAAATATACCTATTACTATTAGCGATGTGAATTCGTGGACAAGTTCGTGTCTGCGAATTTTGGCAAAGTTACAAATGTGTTTTATCCACTGCAATCCACACATTAGCTAACATCCCGGATCCTTGTTCATGGCGACTTTCTATGCTTTATTCACGCTGTGGATGAATAAACACGCTGGAAAACTTTTTCGGCCGGAATGAACAATATTGTGTGGAAGAGCACTTGAAAAGATGCGGATTTCTGACATCTTTGGGCGTGGATAAGTTTCCCGGCAGTTTTGCCCACAAGTCCGTCCACAGAATTACGGATCCTCAAGCCCGCTTATCAACATCAAATATGGGTTTTTAACCTGGGTATGTGAATGCTGTTTCCACATGCCTGTTTCACGGAAAGCCATTTTAGCCTATTTTTGCCGTCCGATAAAAAGGCCATATAATACATTATTATGTCAATCATTCAAAGCATTCGTGACAAGGCGGCGTGGATCATCATCGGGGCGATTGCCCTGGCCCTGATAGCCTTTATTGTGCAAGATGCATTCCAGAACCGCAGTATGTTAGGCGGTGCTTCCAATACCCTGGGCGTTGTAAATGGTACCAAGATCAACGCCACTGAATTTGAGGAAAGGTATAAAAGAGCAGAAGAACTGTACAGGCAGCGTGGATACCCCATGAGCGATATGCTGCGTCAGGATATTCGAGAAAGTTTGTGGAACGAGTATGTTGACGAGGCCATTATGACTGAACGATATGAGAACCTCGGTATCCAGGTAACTGATAAAGAGCTTAGTGATATATTGTATGGTGAAAATCCTCCACAGGATCTCAGACAGCAGTTTACCGATCCGAATACCGGCAGATATGATGCAAACGCAGCTTATCAGCAGATCCAGGCTCTGAGGAAGCAAAAGAATACTCCTCAGTATGCAAGCTTCTTTAACCAGTACATTCCGGCTATTGAGAAAAGCAGGCAGAAAGAAAAATACATTTCCCTGCTTGGAAGTAGCGTGTATGTTCCAAAATGGCTGGTGGAAAAAGTTAGCGCAGATAACAGCCTGAGATCCTCCATCAGTTATGTGAATATCCCCTACTCTACCGTGAGTGACTCGGCCGTGAAAGTTTCAGATGAAGATGTGAAGGCATTTATCAGCAAACATCCGGATGAATATAAGGCAAATGAAGAAACCAGGTCGATAGAGTATGTAGTTTTTGATGCAAGTCCAACATCAGCAGACAGTGCAGAAATCCTTTCGCAGGTCGAGGCTGTAAAAGCAGAATTTTCAACAACTAACGACATCTCTGCTTTTTTGGTTCGTAACGGGTCTGAGTTTCCATTCAATGACGCCTTTACATTAAGATCGAAACTGGCATCGCAATATGCAGATTCGCTGGTTACATTGAAAGAAGGTGAAGTTGCAGGTCCTTACCTGGAGAATGGAAACTATGTGCTGGCGAAAATGATTGCAAGGAGGGTGATGCCAGACAGCGTAAAGGTGAGACACATCCTGATTAAAACAGGAGACCAGGGAAGACAAACCCTGGCTGACTCCACTGCAAAGAATCGTATCGACAGTATTGTAGGTGCTATCAGAAATGGTGTTCCATTCAACGACATGGTTCTTAAATATACCGACGACGAAGGCTCGAAGACTACTGGCGGTGAATATGAATTTTCTTCAGAACAGTTTTCAGGCCTTAGCCGCGAATTCGCAGAAGTGGCGTTTTATGGTCGCGCGGGAGAAAAGCAGGTAGTTAAGGTCGAAAACCCTGCATACAGCGGATACCATTATATAGAGGTGTTGAGCCAGAAAAATTTTGAACCTGCGTTCAAGATCGCCGAATTTGCCAAAGCCATTGTACCAAGTGACGAAACCCAGACACGGGCAAGCGGACTGGCATCTCAATTTGCAGCTGAAAGCCGGAACAAAAAGGCTTTTGATGAAAACCTGAGGAAGAATAAATACAATAAATTAATAGCTACCGATATCAAGCCACTTGATTTTGCAATCAATGGCCTTGGCAGCAGCCGTGAAGTAGTAAGATGGATTTTTGAAAACGAAGCCGGAGAAGTATCAGAAACTCCTTTCCAGGTAGAAGACAAGTTTGTAGTGCCGGTGATCACCAGGGTTTATGAGGCAGGGCTGTTGTCCGTGGAAAAAGCACGACCCATTGTTGAAAGCATGCTTCGCAATCAGCAGAAAGCGAAACAGATCGCTGCGAAAATCAGCAACGCGAATTCTCTACAGGCAGCCGCGCAGGCTACTGGCCAGCAGGTAGCGCAGGCTGATAGTATTATGTTCAATTCCAGCTTTATTGCCAATGTTGGACAGGAACCGAAGGTGGTTGGTGCGGCTTTCAATAAAGCTTACCAGGATAAGATCTCGCCGGCGATCGGCGGAAATGGCGGCGTGTTTGTGCTTCAGATTTCAAGTATTGGTGCAGAGGCGAATACAGCCGGCGAGATAAAAGACCAGCAGACAGAAATGACTGAGATGCAGCAACGTGCATACACCGATCCCCGCTTTGTGACTGAGGTTCTTAAGAAATCAGTGAAAATCAAAGATGAACGTCATAAGTTCTTCTAGAAATTAAATAATACTTCAGGAAAGAGGGTTCGCACCATGCGGACCCTTTTTCATATCTGTAACTTTTGACGGGTTAACTTTGCAGTATGGCTGATGAAATTGTAAATAAGATAGCGTCAAGTGCGCTGGTGCAGTTAAATCTCGACGATTATTATCCTATTGAAGAAGTTGTCATCTTCGATCTCCAACCTCACCTGTTCATGGGTTTAATTCTCAAGGAAAAAGAATTCAGAGACGCATTGCAGAAGGTTGAGTGGGAACAATACCGTTCCAAAGTTGTGGGAGTAACCTGCTCGGCGGATGCAATCATACCTTCATGGGCCTATATGTTGGTAGCTTCATACCTGCAGCCATATGCGATAGACGTTATGTTCGGAAACCAGGAAGAAGTAGTCAGGCAGCTGTTCACCCGAAACATCCAGGCTATCGATGCATCAGAATTCAGCGAACAAAGAGTAGTTGTAAAAGGATGCAGCGATAAGGTAACAGGAGAATATGTATTTCTTGAAATCACCAAAAAACTACGACCTGTAGTGAAGAGTCTGATGTTTGGAGAACCTTGCAGCACCGTGCCTGTCTACAAAGCGAAGAAGTCGGGTTAGTTCAGAACCAGCCACGACGCTTGAAAATCCACAACATAATCGCAGGGATCACCAATACAATAAATACAGTGATGTAAAAGCCGAGCTGCGTATGGGCAAATGGAATGATATCGAAATTCATCCCGAATATGCCCACAATTACTGTAGGTGGCGCAAGCAGGCAGGTAACAATTGCCATCACCTTCATCACTTCATTCATGCGCAGATTTACATTACTGATGTACACGTCCTGCATGTTCATCAAAACATCCCTATAGTTTTCTGTGAGGTCATGTGCCTGTACAATGTGGTCAGACACATCTTTGAAATACTTGGTATTCCTCTCCTGAAGCAATTCACTGTCGCTCCGCAGGATGCCATTGATAAGTTCGCGCACCGGGGTAATATTCCTTTTTAAAACGATGAGTTCTTTCCGAAGTTTATTTATTCGTGCAAGTG
>JAFAGE010000059.1 GCA_023423015.1 Bacteroidota bacterium | reverse complement strand
GTACCACCCTGAACGAAAACGAGACCGGGTCCGGTTCTTTGTTCCTTTTCACGGGCAACCTGGTAGCCACCCATATTCTTGTCGTTGTAATTCCAGCCTGTTACCGCAGATTGTTCAGGTTTTTTCTTGAAAGGGTTAAAATTCTTACAGGAAGCCAACAACAATGCGCACGAAACCAGCAAGAAAAGGTTTTTCAGATTCATAGTTTTGCCTTTGATCAATTTGTAAAAACGGGGCAGACAGGTAAATATTGTGTAGAAATACTGATGAGCGAATTTAGTATAGTTCAATAAAATAACATGCCAGAATGAAGCTCCCGGAACGTTAAAAAAGCCCTATTTTTGCCGCGTTTTTTCGGAAAAATCGAATTCCCTGTAAAAATGCTCCCCTAACAATATTTTCCCGCAGAAGACGTTGAAAGTGAATTAAAGAGAAAAAAGCGGGCAACTGTGTATGTGAACCCGCGGGTCAAAAATTCTAAAATGAAAAGAAAAACCATTGCGCTGGCTGCCTGTATGATGCTGATCGGCGGATTGACGAAGCTGAATGCCCAGACAGATTCAATAAATGTTGTTACTTCTGCAGTACCGTTCCTCAGGATTTCACCGGACGCTCGTGCAGGTGGTATGGGTGACCTTGGCGTTGCTACCAGTCCGGACGCAAATTCTGGTTTTTTCAACCTTGCGAAAACACCATTCAATAAAAGCGAGTATGGCGTGGGTCTCACTTACACGCCCTGGCTTAAGGATCTTGGTTTGAACGATGTGTACCTGCTTTCATTTGCAGGATATTACAAACTGGACGAACAACAGGCATTGTCTGCTTCGATCCGTTATTTCAGCCTTGGAAATATCCAGTTCACTGATGGTGCCGGAAATGAATTCGGAAATGGACGTCCGCGCGAGTTTGGAATCGATGCGGGTTATTCGCGCAAACTTTCCGACAACATCGGTATCGGTATCGCACTTCGTTTCATCCATTCGAACCTCGTTGCCGGAGCACCTGATGTAGGTAGCACATACCAGGCTGGTAATGCCGTTGCGGGCGACCTGTCGTTCTTCTATACAGGTGCCGACGAAAATGGCCAGGGATGGAATTTTGGCGCTGCGCTGTCTAACCTCGGTTCGAAAATTGGTTACACCCGCGATGCCACTCAAAAAGATTTTATACCTGCCAACCTTGGTCTTGGTGTAACATATACCAAAGCATTCGATGAAGATAATAAACTGCAATTTGGTGTCGACGCACACAAGCTGCTGGTACCAACACCTCCTGCACTTACCAACAACGATTCGATAAACCAGGTGATTATTTCTGATTATCGTAACAAAGGCGTTGTGGGTAGCTGGTTCAGTTCATTTGGCGATGCTCCCGGCGGATTTTCGGAAGAGCTGAAAGAATTCCAGTTTTCTCTCGGTGCTGAGTATGCGTACAACGACCAGTTCTTTGCACGTGCAGGTTATTTCTACGAAAACAAAAACAAGGGTAACCGCAAATACTTCACAGTAGGCGTTGGTATCAACTACAATGTGTTTGGCCTGAACTTCTCTTATCTCGTACCTTCGGGCGCGGGTATCAACAGAAACCCGCTTTCAAATACGCTGCGCTTCGGACTCATCCTGAACATGGCAGACTCCGAAGAGGATTCAGCAGAACCCATCAATTAATCTGAATGAGTTATCGCATTGGATCAGGCTTTGATGTTCACCGCCTGGTAGAAGGTCGTGAACTTTGGCTTGGCGGTGTGCTGATACCTCATGATAAAGGAGCCTTAGGACATAGTGATGCAGATGTGTTGCTTCACGCCATCTGCGATGCGTTGCTTGGGGCACTTGCGCTGGGTGACATTGGATTCCATTTCCCCGACAACGATGCACGCTTCAAAAATATCGACAGTAAAATCCTACTGGCGCAATCGTATGAATTGATCCGGGCAAAAGGTTATGCGGTGATTAATGTTGATTCAACGCTTTGTCTCGAAAACCCGAAGATTAAAAAGTATTCAGGGGACATGAGGAAAGTGATTGCCGGGATTCTGAACATTACAGAAGAAGACGTGTCGGTGAAAGCTACTACCAACGAAAAGATGGGATTTATCGGCCGCGAAGAAGGTCTCGTTGCGTATGCTACTGTTCTTCTGAAATCGACCCGCTGATAGTCGGGTGTCACATATATTTGCACCATGTCAAAAGTTAAGGTGCGGATCATCAATCAGTCTTCAAATCCTCTTCCCGAATATGCCACCGCCGGATCTGCCGGCTTAGATCTGCGAGCCAACCTCGAGAGTCCTGTTACGCTCAGACCCATGGAACGGTTGTTGATACCAACTGGTTTATTCATCGAGCTGCCTGAAGAATTTGAAGCACAGGTGCGGCCACGAAGCGGGCTTGCAAATAAATATGGTCTTACCTGTCTGAATTCTCCCGGCACGGTTGATTCGGATTACCGTGGTGAGCTGAAAGTGCTGCTCATCAACCTATCGAACGAGGAACACACAATTATGCATGGCGACCGCATTGCACAATTGGTTGTAAGTCGCGTGGAGCATGTAAAATGGAAAAAGGTAGAAGTAATTTCCGAAACCGTGAGGGGCGAAGGTGGATTTGGACATACCGGTAAAAAATAACGAATGAAAAACTTAGTTGGGCTTTTGATTCTGTCCGCATTATCCGTGCTTGTATTTAGCTGCAGGTCTACCAAATCGATTCAAACAGCAATGTCGAAAAAAGATTCTGTCCAGATCGTTGTTCCGGATTCAACGGCACATGCAGATTCAGTGCGGTTTATCAGGAACGTTTATCAAACCGTGATAAATAATAAAGTCGATTTCCAAACCTTTTCGGCAAAGATTAAGGTTGACTTTGTAGGCGCCGATGGCAAGAAGAACGACCTGAATGCATTTGTCCGTCTCAAAAAAGATAGTGTACTCTGGGTATCGCTGAATGCGTTGCTGGGCATAGAGGCATTCCGGGTATTGATTACGCCCGACAGCGTGAAAGTGCTGAATAAGCTCGACCGTGTGGTACAGCTTCGATCTGTAAGTTATCTCCGGGAAATCACCCGCCTTCCGTTTGGATTCCAGGAACTGCAGGACCTGATCATCGGGAATCCTATATATCTCGACACCAACATTGTTTCATATAAGATGGAACAACAAAGCATTTCGCTGCTGAATGTTGGCGACATCTTCAAACATTTGCTCACACTGGAACCAGAAACGCTCAGGATCACGCATAGCAAGCTTGATGATGCAGATCCCAAGAGAGCCAGGACCGCCGATATAACATATGGAGACTATGAAATGCGCGACAACAAGGCATTTTCTACTTACCGCCGGATAACAGTTTCAGAAAAATCGAAGCTGGATATCGAGTTGAAGTACAGGCAGTTTGATTTTAACGTTGCGTTAAACTTCCCTTTCAACATTCCAAAAAATTATAAATTGCAATAAGCGTCAATTCACGGCGTTGTAAAGCAAATTCACACGATGCGTCTGATCACGTTCACCTTCCTGTTTTTATGTATTGCTGTTAATAGTATTGCACAGGCTCCAACCCGTTCTGAACTGGAACGCCAGCGTGCAGAAATCCAGGATGAAATCGCCCAGGTGAAGAAATCGCTGGATCAGACAAAGAAGAACAGGAAAGCTTCGCTGGGGCAGCTTGCACTGCTTCAGAAAAAATTGAAGCTTCGCGAAGCTGCAATCAGCAATATCAACAGGCAGATCGATGTAATCCAGGACGATATCAGCCGCTCGCGCAGCGAGATCGAAAAGCTGAAAAGAGACATCGACACGCTTAAAGTACAATATGAAAAAAGCGTGGTGTATGCCTATAAAAACAGGAGCAACTACGACTTTCTGAATTTCATTTTTTCGGCTGCAAACTTCAATGATGCTATTAAAAGGATTGATTACCTGAAGTCGTACCGTTCTTACCGGGAGCAACAAACCAGCAACATTCTCGCCACCCAGGCGCTGCTTCAGAGGAAAATCGGCAATCTTGAACAATCACGCAAAGCCAAGGATGAAGTACTTGAGCGCCAGGAAAAGGAAAAACTGCAACTTGTAGAGGAAAAGAAAGAGAAGGATCTGGTGGTTAACAAGCTGCGTTCGCGTGAAAAAGAATTATCGAAAGAACTATCGAGTAAACAGAAGGCCGACAATAAACTTCGTGCATCTATCAGGGCTGCGATTGACCGTGAGATAAGACTTGCAAAACAAAAGGCACTTGAAGAGGAAAGGAAAGCTAAGGCCGCCGCTGCTGCCACTGCTGCGTCAAAACCCGCGGCACCTGAAAAGTCTTCAGCCGCTGAACCTGCAAAAACCGATGTTGCCGCTGTTCGTAAGTCAAGCAGCAGTGTATTTGATGCTACCCCTGAAGGCGAAATTATTTCTGACAACTTCGAAAAAAATAAGGGCAAGCTGCCCTGGCCGGTAGAGAAAGGAAATATCAAAATTCCGTTTGGAACATACTCAATATCCGGAACTAAGTTAAAGGGAACCAATCCCGGCCTTACACTCGAGACTGAACAGGGTTCTTCAGTACGCGCAATCTTCGACGGTGAAGTAGTTTCAGTATTCGATGTAGAAGGTGAATCGAACGTGTTGATACGCCACGGAAAATACTTTACTACCTACGGAAACCTGGCAAGCTCTTCTGTAGGAAAAGGACAGAAGATCAAATCCGGCGAAGTAATCGGCCGCGCAGGTTCAAATACTGACGGCAATGGTGAGATCGAGTTCCTGCTACTTCTTGAAAATAAAAATCTGGATCCGGCAACCTGGATCAGGAGAAAATAAACCTGTCGTATAAGGCTTCGTATTTGGGCACGATGTTCTGGATATCGAAAGTGCCTGCATGTTCAGCCGCATTAGCTTTGAATTCAGCTAGCTTCTTTTCATCCGATAATAATGAAACGGCATGTTGGCTCATACTTTCGATATCGCCTACATTGCTCAGGTAGCCTGTCTTACCCTCCACGTTAATTTCCGGCAAACCGCCTGCGTTGGTAGAGATAACCGGAACGCCCGCAGCCATTGCTTCAAGGGCAGCAAGGCCAAAACTTTCATATTCTGATGTAAGCAGGAAGAGATCACTGATGGCGAGAATTTCTTCTATCTGCTCCTGTTTTCCAACAAACCGAACGTCGTCGCAAATTCCGAGATCGCGGGATAAACTTTCTGCGGCTGGCCTTTCCGGTCCGTCGCCAACAAAGAGAAGTTTACTTGGAACCTCGTCATGGATTTTTGCAAAGATGCGAACCACATCTTCCACTCTTTTTATGCGACGGAAGTTGGACGCATGTATTACAATCTTTTCATTGTTTGGAGCAATCACCCTTCGAAATGCATCTATTGGTTTTTTTGCAAAACGTCGAACATCGACGAAGTTCTGGATAACCTCTATTTCCTTTTTGATCCGGAATATTTTGTTTGTTTCGTTGCGCAGGTTATACGAAACGGCCGTTATGATGTCGCTTTCATTGATGGAAAAAGAAACGACGGGAGCGAATGTCTTATCGCGACCCACGAGTGTGATGTCGGTACCGTGAAGCGTTGTGATCACCGGTATTTTTTTGCCCTGTGTTTCCAGGATTTTTTTTGCCATATATGCCGCTGAGGCATGGGGAATGGCATAATGCACATGAAGCAGATCGATCTGGTTGTTTACGATTACGTCCACCATGGTGCTGGCAAGAGCAGTTTCGTATGGCGGATAATCGAATAAAGGGTAAGTGGGAACGCGAACTTCGTGGTAAAAAATGTTTGCGTTGAATTCGCTTAACCTTACGGGTTGCTGGTAGGTAATAAAGTGAACCAGATGTCCTTTATCTGCAAGAGCTTTTCCCAATTCTGTAGCTAAAACGCCGCTCCCCCCAAATGTGGGATAACAAACAATGCCGATTATCATGTGGTCTGATCAATTAGGTTCGAAGGTAAAATACTATTTCCATAACTTTAGATTATTAACACCCCATTGCATGAAGCGGTTCGTATGGTCAATAATTTTGATTATTGTATTGGTTATAGCCGGAATATTTTACTACCGTTATTACTATGTTTTTGGTGAGGGTGTTAAATCGGGTGAATTAAATTTCGTTGTACGCAAGGGCTACATGTTCAAAACATATGAGGGAAAACTGATCCAGAGCGGTTTTCGGTCGCGTACACCCGGAACCATTCAATCTTACGAATTCGATTTCTCCATATCAGACAAAAGAATTGCAGAGCAGCTGATGCTGAGCAGCGGTAAAGAAGTAGAGCTTCACTATCGTGAATACCTTCACTCATTACCCTGGCGGGGCTACAACAAATACGTAGTGGACAGTATTATCGCGATACGGGCGGTGAAGTAGGAAGAGAGAAGGGAGAAAGGAGAGCGGAGGGCGGAGGGCGGAGAAGGGAGAGCGGAGAAGGGAGAGCGGAGAAGGGAGAGCGGAGTTGTTATTTAGTTGCGAGGATACAGAATATCGCTGGGCGTTTGTGCAGGTTTGGAAGTGCATTTTTCCATTCGCCCGCGGTTTTAGTTTTAATAAATTCTTCAGCAGATGTAAGGTCGGCAGCGATGCAAATGCTTGTAGACGGCTGAAGCGTATTGACCATAGTCTCTAATAACTGGTTATTCCTGTAAGGTGTTTCGATAAATACCTGGGTACAATTCTTCTTTGCCGATTCTGATTCAGATTGCCTTATTGCTGTGGCCCGTTCGCTTGCATTGATGGGCAGATAGCCATTAAACTGGAAATGCTGCCCGTTTAATCCGCTTGCCATCAGCGCGAGGAGAATAGAACTGGGGCCTACAAGTGGTTTGACTGTTGCTCCCGCATGGTGTGCAACATCTACCAACGCTTGTCCGGGGTCCGCAATGCCGGGACAGCCTGCTTCGCTCATGATGCCGATGTTTTTATTTTCACCAAGCATCCGCCTGAATTCTTTTTTTACTGTTTGTTCGTCGTCTTTCACGTTCACCCATAAATAGTCGTCAATTACCATTTCCTTCCACAACAATTTCAGTGCACGACGCGCGGAGCGTTCATTCTCCACAAAAAAACACTGGCAGTCTTTTATAGCCTGCAGCACATAAGGAGGAATAGTTTGTGTTTCACCTTCGTGCAAGGGTACCGGTATGAGGTACACAATACTTTTAGAAGAATCAACCCTGCTCATGGTTCGGTTTTCTGATGATAGAGACTGATTGTTGCAGCAACAACAGCATAAGCCGGTGCCAGGATCCACCCCACAACCGGAACAAGGTGCATGAGGAAAAAGATCATACCATTTCCGATGGCGAGACCTTTATGCTTGCTGATGTATTCAATACTTTGGGAAGGCGAAAGCCGATGCCGTTCACAACTATAGTCGAGCATGGAAAAGCCGTAGTAGTAACATTCAATAAACAGCATGATCACCGGTGTGATCCAGCCAATTACGGGAAAGAAAGACAGGATAAGAATGGAAACTGTAAAGACGGTTTGCCAGAGAGTGTTCCGTAGCGCCAGCAGGATACCGCGGTAAACATCGTTCAATAATTGAAGAAAACTGAAGGGAAAATCTTTCCCCTCCATGATGGCTTCCGTTTTTTCACTCAGGTATGCAAAAACAGGAGACCCGATAATCAGGAACAGGTATTTGAAGAGAGAAAAATAAAAGAAAATAAAAATCAGGCGCACCATCATTTCGCCCATAACAAAGAAGAAGCTTAGCAGCCCACTGTTTTGACGCTCTACCCATTTATCGAGCCCAACGCTTGAAGTGAAGTAGCTGACAGCAGCATCGGATGACTTCCAGAACAGGAACATTCCTGCGAGGAAAAGAAACATATAAAGGATGCCCGGAATTACAATCCACTTCCACAGCTTATACCTGGTGATGAAACGATGTGCTTTGAAATAAGATTCGATGGCTATTACAATCTCTTTCAGCAAGTGGCTGGGTTTAATACGTTCGTCGCTGCGTTTGTGTTATTTTGCTATCTTACCCGTCAAACTTAATAAATATTCTTTTCTCTTGACTTCCGGCACTTCCAGGACCCTCCGAGATTGGCTTCCGTTGTTATCAGGTATTGTATTGGCGGGCGCAATGTATGGGATCAATCCGTTTAGTGTGGACCATCACGCCAATGTTGTGCTTGCAATTGCAGCGCTGATGATCACCTGGTGGGTAACCGAAGCCTTGCCGATGCCCGTAGTTGCATTGCTCCCTTTAATTTTATTTCCACTGCTCGGGGTTTCTACGCTGAAGCAAACGTCGGTGGCCTATGGTGATTCCATATTGTTTCTCTTTCTTGGTGGATTTATGATCGGCCTTGCGATCGAGAAATGGAACCTGCATACGCGTATCGCCCTTACCATCATCCGCGCCACAGGTACCAGTGGCAACAGGATCGTTCTCGGGTTCATCCTGGCTACGGGATTTCTCAGCATGTGGCTGAGCAATACGGCTACTACAATGATGATGTATCCCATAGCGGTATCATTGATTCATGTGGTAGGAGAGAACAGGCAGGGCCATGGCAATCTTCGAAACTTCTCGCTCACCGTGATGCTTGCAATTGCATATGCATCAAACTTCGGTGGAATTGCTACGATTATCGGAACTCCGCCAAACGTTGCGTTTGCCGCATTCATCAAGAACAAATACGATTACAGTATCGCCTTTATCGATTGGCTGCTGATCTGCGCACCTATAGCGTTCCTGCTTCTGATCACACTCTACTGGACTATGACGCGATGGTTGTTTCCGAATGGATTAAAAGCAGATGCGGCTACCAAAGTAGTAATTCGCCAGAAGCTTGATGAACTCGGACCGGTTCGCACCTCTGAAAAGAGAGTGCTCTGGATTTTTGGAACTACGGCAGCATTGTGGATTACGCGCGACCTCATTAACGCAGTATCCGACTTTGCACTTGACGATACTATGATTGCGATGATGGGTGCAACAGCATTGTTTATTGTGCCTTCGGGCTCGAAGGACAAGGAGAGCAAGAGGATTTTGGAATGGAAAGACACTACAAAAATGGCCTGGGGAATTATTCTGCTTTTTGGTAGAGGAATTGCACTCGCCTCGGCATTGGAAAAAGCGGGATTGATTGAGCGTATGGGTACCTGGATTGCAGGTTTTTCAGGAAGTGGAGGTTTTCTGCTCATCCTGGTGATAACTATTGTTTCGTTATTTATCAGTGAGGTGATGAGCAACATTGCCCAGGTGATTGTTTTTTCACCGGTAATTGGTGGCATTGCAGATGCCATTGGAGTTCATCCACTGATGCTGGGTATTCCGATGACGCTTGCTGCGAGTTGTGCCAGCATGATGCCTATGGGGACACCTCCCAATGCGATTGTATTTGCAAGCGGACACATACGTTTACACGAAATGGTTAAAACCGGATTTGTGATGAACATTATTGCAGTGATCCTGATCTCCCTGTTTTCATATTTTGTTGTACCGCTGGGTGTCAGCTAGCGTCATTAAGCTTCCTGGCCAATCCAGACGGCGCCGCCAATGCTATTGCGCGATGCACCGGTAACAGTGGAGATGGTATTGAATTCTTCGCGCCAGCGCAGTACTCCAATGAGTGCCATGATGATCGCTTCCTTAAAGTCAATCAGGTCGGCCGATGCAATCTGTGCTGAAACATTTGTCGCCTTCAGCATCTCTGAAATTCTGCGAATAAGGAAGGTGTTTTTTGCACCGCCACCTGTAATCAGCATTTTCGATGGACCGGGTAGCTGGTATTCTGCACTAAGATCCTGAACTGCTTTGGCCACCTGGTAGGCGATGTGCTCTACATAGGTTCGCATATTATCGTTTACACTATTGCCCGCAGTTGAAACAAGCGGAAGAACAACGTCGGTGCCAAAATCGTTCGATAATGACTTTGGATATGGCAATGAGTAATATTCCAGCTCATTTAATACTGAAAGGACGTCGGTATTCACTTCACCCGCCGATGCTATTTCCCCTGCGTTATCGAAAGCCTTTCCTTTTTTCTGAGCCATTGCATTCAACACGCGGTTTGCCGGGCAAATATCATAAGCAATGTAGCGGTCCGGAATGTTAACGGAGATGTTTGCAATGCCACCAATGTTGAGAAAGAAACTGTAATCGCCCAGCAGCAGTTTCTCGCCTATTGGTACAATCGGTGCTCCCTGACCGCCGAGAGCCACATCCATCGCGCGCAAGTCATTCACCACATTGATGCCGGTTGTTGCTGCAACTGCTGCTCCGCATCCCAGCTGTGCAGTCATTTTTCTGCGTGGAATGTGAAAAGTAGTGTGACCATGTGATGCAATCAGCTGCACCTGGTAGTGGAGCTCATTTTCATTGATGAACTGGTTTATCAGTTCGCCCATGTAGTGGCCATAATCAATATGCAGCAAGTGGTAGTCCATAGCATTCAGATCATGAGCACGTTTCAGCTTCTCCATCCACTCAGGTGGATAAGGATAACACACTGCATTGCGAAGCTGATACTCCCATTTGCCCGAGGTTTCCTGGAATTCTACAAACGCGATGTCGAGCCCGTCGAGTGAACTGCCGCTCATTGTGCCAATTACACGGTATACCATGTGTTGAAATTAAGATTAGTTTTGCTCAGGCAAATTAAGGAGTGTAAATTATACAATGGTCAGAAATCTCAGTAAGACATATGCCCTTGCAAGCGAGTGGATCAGCGAATTACGCGATTCGGAGTTGCAGACTGACCGTATGCGTTTCCGCAGAAATCTTGAACGTATTGGTGAGCTAGCTGCGCTCGAAATCAGTACTAAGCTGGTGTATGAAGAAAGAGAGATACAAACTCCCCTCGGTATTGCAGTGTGCCGCGCACTGAAAGACCAGCCGGTACTCGCAACCATACTACGGGCCGGGCTGCCTTTACATAATGGTTTGCTGAATGTTTTTGATAAGGCCGACAACGCTTTTATATCTGCATACCGTAAGCACAAACACGACGGATCGTTCGACATCCGATTGGAATATGTGTCGTGCCCCGATCTGGACGACCGGGTACTGATCATTTCGGACCCGATGCTGGCGACAGGCTCATCCCTGGTGAAGACTATACAATTCCTCCGCAATGAGGGTGCGCCAAGGGAAATACATGTAGTTGCAGCCATCGCCTGCACGGTGGGTATTGAGTATGTGAAGAGGGCCGAACCCGGCGTAACGATCTGGTGCGGAGACATAGACGAGGAGCTTACGGCGAAGGGTTTTATCGTGCCCGGCCTGGGCGATGCGGGCGACCTCGCTTATGGGCCAAAAGTTCAGGCGTAATAATTAGACATTTAGGGCTTTTTTTGTAAATTGAGCGACCTAGAACCGACTACTGTGCGCCTACCGAAACTGCTTATATTTTTACTTCTTTTTTCCCAGGCCGGATATTCACAGGATCCCAATTTTTCGCAGTTTTTCGTATCGCCATTAACGCTGAACCCTGCGCTTACAGGTAAATTCAATGGAGATTTCAGGGTGGCCGGAAATTACCGTGACCAGTGGCCGGAAATCAGCCGCGCATTCATTACCTCCACTATTTCATTTGATGCACCTATACTGCGTTCGCAACTTTCTGAACTCGATACGTGGGGGATTGGCATCATGGCCATGACCGACAAATCGGCGAATGGCGTATTGTCGGGTTACTTTATTTCTATTACCACGGCATATCACAAGGGAATTGATGAAGACGGGTTGCAACAAATCGGCATCGGTTTCCAGGGAACATATTCCAATAAGAGGCTTGATGGCACCAAACTCAACTTTCTTGACGAGCTGGATCAGAACGGTAGTTGGACGATCCCAAGCGGCGAAGCAATTGATAACCGCATGGTGAATACAAGCTACTTCGATTTTGGTGTGGGAGTGCTTTATAATGGCTCTACAGACGGATACAATAACTTTTACCTCGGCGCATCTGCATACCACCTGAACAAACCAAAAGAATCGTTCACCGGAGATGTGTTTTATGAATTGTCACCGCGGTTAACGGTAAATGCAGGAGGTGCGATTCCCCTGGCTGACCGTACGCGGACCATTTATGTAAGCACGTTGCTGAGCCGCCAGGCAGGTGCGAGCAATATTGTGGCAGGAGGTGCTGCAGGTTTTCTGCTCAACGACGATGAGGAAAATCCGATGAATTTCTATGCTGGTGCGTGGGCACGTTTTAATAATGTAAATGACGCGATAATCCCGTACCTGGGTCTTGAATTCGGAGGATTCCGTTTTGGTGCATCTTACGATGTGAACGTCTCCAGCCTGAAAACGGCTTCACAAAGTAAAGGTGGAATTGAAATCTCGCTGATCTTTATCAAACGCCCTCCGGGATACAAAGCGATCCCTTGCCCGAGTTTCTGATGATACTATAATCCCAGCACTTCTCTCAAGCGGGCATACCCCGACTTGCTTACCGGAATCTGCCTGCCATCTTTCAATGCTGCAAGGAAGTTGTCTTTTTCATATGGATCAATCCGGGTGATCTCCTGAACATTGACGATGAATGAGCGATGTGTTCGCACAAATTGTGAGCCATCGAGCATATCTTCAAACTGCGTCATGGTTCTCTTTTTCAGGAAACTGGCCTCGCGTGTATTGATCTTCACATAGTCGTCGGCAGCTTCGAGGTAGATGATTTCCTCTGTGGGAATGATCCTTATTTTACCCGCGGTTTTTACCACCACGCGGTGACGTTGTTGTTGCGATACGATCAGGTCCTCTTTCAATTTTGCAGGAGTTCCCGCGGCGTGCTGTTCAAGAAATTTTTCGATGGCTTTTGAGAATCGTTCCTTGCTGAAGGGTTTTAACAGGTAGTCTACCGCATGCGATTCAAAAGCTTTCAACGCATATTCATCAAAAGCAGTAACGAAGATGACACCAGGTGGTTCTTCAATCAGCTCCAGCATTTCAAATCCATTGATTTTAGGCATCTGAACGTCGAGAAAGATGAGCGACGGACGGTGCTGCATAATTGCTTTCACACCTTCAAAACCATCGCCACATTCGTGTATGATTTTGATCTGCGGGAATTCCTGCAGGTACTCCTTCAGAATGGAACGCGCCAAAGGTTCGTCATCAATCAAAATCGTCGTAATCATTTGCAGGAATTTTCACTGTTGTAATAAAGATATTTTTGTCGGCCGCCACCCGCAGCAAGTCGTTTCGTGCAAACAGCAAATATAAACGCCGCTGAACGGAATTGAGACCGAAGCCGGTTCCCTGCCGCGGAGTCGATGTTTCGGGATCGAAGGGGTTTTTCACTGTGATATAAAGAAAATCATTGTCTGCAGTTGCCTCTATACGAATCGTAATATTATCTGTTGTGTCGTACAATCCGAACTTGATGGCATTTTCAACAATCGGTTGCAGCAACATCGGAGGTATCAGGAACTCCGATGCGCGTTGATCGTAAACCAGTTCTGTTGACAACCGGTGGCCGAAACGGACCTTTTCCATCTCCAGGTATAAACCCAGGTGTTGAAGTTCTTCGGCGAGCGAGACCAACTGATGGTCTTCTTTTTTCAGGGCGCCTCGCAAAAAATCTGATAATTGCTGGATCATTTTCCGCGCGAGTTCGGGATTACTACCCGCAAGTGCACTGATTGAATTAAGGCTGTTGAACAAGAAATGTGGTTGAAGCTGCTGGCGGAGCTTATAAAGTTCCGCGTCTCTTGCCAACTTTTCTGCATCGGCTTTCAGTGATTCACTTTTCTTCTTCTCATCGAGATCATACCACATGGTACTCATAATTGCCGAGCAACCCGTGATGAGAAATGCCAGGTCGAAGCGGATAGGCATCGATTTCATCAGGAATGAAAGGTAATCTTCATCGTACCCGAATATATTAACCATGGCTACTTTCACAACTGCTGCCCACAGTATGCTGATCACCACACACCAGGCGAACAGGTAGATATATTTCCTTTTTTCGGGACGATAAAAACCCAATGTGTGAATGATCAGCAAACTGGCGGCTGCCAGCAGTGCATTGGAACCGATGCTGTCTACAAGATTAATTTCCCATGAGATGCCGAAATTATCGAGCATCAACACGTGCACAATGGTCCACAGCATCCAGCAGCCAAAGTAGATCCATTTATTTCGTGTAGTTCCTAGAGGAGAGGTTGCCAACGCAGAAAATTTATGCCGGTTCGGCTGTTTCGTTTACGACACGCATACGGATACTGCGCGCTTTATGGTGAATCAAATCGATGTAGTTGTCAGATGCATTTGTTTCATGCACGCGTGAACAGATTTCAACACCATCTTTTAACTCGTCCAGGTTATACAGTTCTGGTATTCCAATAAATTTCCAGTGTACCATTTGGCCATATTGGTTCAGAAATTCTTCCTGCTCGCGTTCGGCGATCTGCAATGCCTTTTCATACGCGTGAACCTCGTCTACAGCATGGATCATTCTCAGTTGTTCGTCAAACTGCGGCGTGTGAGAACCCTTACCACAGATAATTCTGAACACAACTTTTGCGATGTACAATTTCATGTGAATCGGTTAAATGTCATGTAAAGCTGTTGATTTCTATACCTCCGAACATAATAGTGCCTTTCAGAATTACCACCTTGTTCGGGGCGAGTGGTGCCGACTGATTTCTTTTATCATCGATACCGCCAAAGATTGCTGTTGCTTCAGACCTTACCTCCCAGTTTGAAGGAACCACAAGCTTGGTGCCGCCAAATACATTCACTACATCAAGAATCACCGGCGATGTAAAGTCGGCATTGGTTAAATTGATTTCCGCTCCGCCAAATACGCACACAACTTCGCCGCCACGGAACTGTTTGGATAGAACATTCTTCTTAACTCCTGCGAAAATGGAAACGATGTCGAGTACATTATCGCTGAATGCTTCTCCTGCAATAGTTTCCTGTGGCTGGTCGAATGCTAATTCATTGTTTTCAGTATTTCCGGGTAGTGCCGGACGGCGGAAACGGTGGCGTCCTGTACACGCTCTCCGCGGTCCGAAAATGAATAGCAGTCCGACGACCGAAATGATGATGGGAACGGCGTACTGCTTTAAGCGAATATCCGGGTAAATGTCGTCTGAAAGAAAAACCAATCCTACAACTACCATTATCAGCCAGCTGAAATCCTGGAAGCGGTTACGTGCACCGATAACAAGGCCGACCGTAATCAGTATCATTTCCCAACTGAACAACCAATGCGGGAGGGGATACCCGAATTGCCGGAGAAAAAGCGCCGCGCCAACCAGCAAAAGCAGCAGACCGGTCCAGGTGTTGGCGTGTACGCGTTTTTTTATTGCTCTGTTCTGATTTTCCATTTTCGTCGTTTGTGTTGATTCAAAAGTATGAAGGCAAACGGGCCCGGGGAAGCCCCATTCGGCTATGTGGCTCGTTTAATCGGTGAAGACTAGTAAAATGTCGGTGAAAAAATCAACGGTAAACGAAGCGGAAATTCTGACCGTCGAAAAGCCCCAGGTCGCTGAGTTTCAGCGACGGGATCACCAGCAGGGCCATAAAGGAGAGCGTCATGAAAGGAGAAGATAACTGAGAACCGAAACCTTTGGCAAGCTGGTCAATCCTGGTGTAGGCATCAGCAACCTCATACCCGTCGTCGACACTCATCAAGCCTGCTACGGGGAGCGGCAATACACTCTTATTTAAGCCATCTGTGGCACTGATCCCACCCTTGTGTTTGACTATAAGATTTATCGCATCTGCTATTTGCTCGTCGTCTACACCCGTTGCAATGATATTATGGCTATCATGTGCAACAGACGATGCAATCGCTCCATTTTTAAGACCGAAATTTTTTATAAATGCGATGGCAGGAGGAGAAGGTGAGTAACGATTTATTACGACAAGCTTCAACACGTCTGAATCAGTGTCGCTCTCAACAAAACCCTTGGATACTTTCGACTCAATCATCAGTCTGTTTGTCACCAATTGTCCATCCACTGCTTCAATCACCGGCAATTTTCCATCAATTAAAACTGACGAGGCATCGCATTTTAGAGAGTCTGCTGAAATTTCAGCACAGTTAAATTTATTAATTAATGGATTTGAAAACCGGCTGATGAATGATTTGCCATTCTTCGCTACACATTCTCCATTGATGTATGTCGATAAAACTTCGAAATCACTCACGTCTTTGACTATGATGAAATCTGCCGGATCTTTTTCACGCAAACAACCGACGTTTAGTTGATAATGCAGAATGGGATTGAAGCAGGCTGCTTTGAGGACGTTGAAGACAGGTATTCCGTTGGCAACAGCTCTTTTGCAATGTAAATTGATGTGGCCTTTGACAAGGTTATCAGGATGCATGTCGTCGGTGCAGAACATCATCTCCTGCGGATAGTCGGCGAGCAGTTCGATAAGTGCATCAAAGTTTTTAGCAGCACTTCCCTCGCGTACCAGGATTTTCATTCCCAACGAAAGTTTTTCAAGTGCTTCTTCTTTTGTAAAACATTCGTGGTCGGTTGAAATTCCTGCGGCAATATATGTGGCTAGTGCTACACCACGTAGCCCGGGTGCATGTCCGTCTATTGGTTTTGAAGCATGTTTGGCAGCTTCGATCTTGCGAAGAATATCGGCATCACCGTTGATCACGCCGGGAAAGTTCATCATCTCGCTGAGATACCGGATCTCCGGATTGCCAAGCAGATCGGCTACGTCATCGCTATCGAGTGTGGCGCCTGCTGTTTCAAATGAGGTGGCTGGAACACAACCTGGTGCTCCGAAGTTGAATTTAAAATTTACCTGCCTGCCATTTTCAATCATGTAATGTACACCTGCTTTGCCGCACACATTTGCAATTTCATGCGGATCGCTGACGGTGGCCACCGTTCCATGTACTACTGCGAGCCTTGCAAATTCTGCAGGTACCAGCATGGAACTTTCAATGTGAACATGACTGTCAATAAAGCCCGGAATAACAAAGTCGGCCCCAGGTTTTATCTTTTCGTCAAGGATCTCAATCTTATTTATTCTGCCTGCTTTTACGTGCAACCGCCCATAGCAGAAAGTTTCACGAAAAAGATCGGCAATGTTTCCTTCGACAGTGAAGTTGTTCATTCTTCTTCGGAGTTTAACAGATCGGGCCGGCGTTCCATGGTGCGTTTTACAGATTCATTGTGCCTCCACTCGCCTACGATTTTTGGATCGCCACTCGTAAGTTCCGGTGGTACCTTCCACCCGCGGAAATCTGCAGGCCTTGTATATACAGGCGGCGCAAGTAAACCGTCCTGGAAAGAATCAAATAAGGCAGATGTTTCATCATTCAATGCACCGGGAATTAACCGGCCAATGGCGTCTACCAGGATTGCGGCAGGCAGTTCACCACCACTCAGCACATAGTCGCCAATGGATATTTCCCGTGTCACAAAATGCTGACGGATTCGTTCATCGATTCCTTTGTAATGCCCACATATAATGAGGAGATTTTCTTTAAGTGACAACTGATTCACGATCGGCTGGGTCAGCCTCTCGCCATCGGGGCTCATATATATTATTTCATCATACCTGATGGTTGCAGATAACTTTTCGATGGCATTAGCCAATGGTTCGGGCATCATCACCATACCTGCCCCTCCTCCGAACTGGTAATCATCTACCTGCCCGTGACGATAGTTGGTATAATCCCGAAGGTTATGAAGTCGGACGGTAAGCAGTCCTTTGTGATGGGCGCGCTTCAATATGGAATGTTTAAAGGGACTTTCCAGGAGTTCAGGTAACACGGTGATAATATCGATCTGCATGCGGGAAAGTTAAATCAAATGGTAAATGCTTACCCTTATTTTACTTAAAAAATGGCTAAAGCTGCCTTGCTGCGTTATTCATTTTCACGTTTAATAGGTAATTTCAATCTACCCGAATCCAAAAGAGCATCACGCAACTATGAAATCATTTGTATTAGAAAAAACAAGATACATTGTAAGTAATTCCTGGTTTGGCCTTCTTTTGCCTGCAGGATTACACCAGCTTCTCGGCTCTGGCGAGAAAGGCGAACCCTCTGAAAGATCCGTCAACCGGTACCGCGCCCATCCCGCCGAAACCAGGATCATGAGAAATCCCGCGTCGAAGAACAGGCCATAAAGTGAAACGACAGAGGCGAGCCAAAAGTAGCTACTCACCGGTCGTGAAATCTTCAAGATCCCTCCTCTGCTTCTTTGTTGGGCGTCCGATTTTACTGTTTCGTTTTCCTGTATAAAAAGCTGAAGCTTCAAATTTCAACCTTTCCAGTTCTTCGGCAGGGGTTATATCTACGTAATTTTTGACTGCTTCTGAATATTGCACTCGCTTGTCGATGATTCCGGTTATCCTGATGACCCATTTTTTCGCTTCCGTTTTCACCTCATATTCTTCTCCCAGGTAAACTGTTTTCGACGCTTTGACTGAAGTGCCGCCAAATTTGACTTTTCCCTGCTCACATGCGGCAGCCGCAAGCGTGCGCGTTTTAAAGAGCCGGATTGCCCAGAGGTATTTATCGATCCGCACTTTCTCCATTTCGTTTATCTTGAAGCCTCGGCAAAATATTGATGAAAATAGGGGATTGTTTCAATGCCTTTGTAGAAGTTGGCGACATCAAACTTTTCATTTGGCGAGTGTAGGTTGTCGCTGTCTAAACCAAACCCGAGGAAAACAATTTTCACACCTAATTCTTTTTCGAACAGCGCACATATAGGAATACTGCCCCCGCCGCGCAGCGGAACCGGTTCCCTGGCAAAGGTTGTCTGTATTGCTTTTGCAGCCGCCTTATATGCCGGGGAGTCAATTGGCGTCATGTATGGTTCACCACCGTGATGTTCAGTCACTTTCACTGTAACGCTTTCGGGAGCAATCTTCTCAAAATATTTCGTCATCTTCCTGGTGATGTCGGCTGAGGATTGATTCGGCACAAGTCGCGCAGATATTTTTGCAAAAGCTTTTGAAGGCAATACCGTTTTGGAACCTTCACCTGTGTAACCTCCCCATATTCCGTTCAGTTCAAGTGTGGGCCGAATCCCGGTTCTTTCATTTGTTGTATATCCTTTCTCTCCCCATACTTTTTTTATTCCCAGGTCAGCTTTGTACTCGTCTTTATCAAAAGGTGCTTCTGCAAGTAATTTCCTTTCAGCATTCGAAACTTCTACCACGTCGTCATAAAATCCCGGAATGGTGATGTGATTATTTTCATCGTGGCAGGAAGCTATCATTTTGGCAAGGATGGTGATAGGATTAGCTACAGCACCACCGTATACACCACTATGCAAATCGCGGTTTGGTCCTGTTACTTCCACTTCTATGTAACTCAACCCGCGAACTCCGATATCGATGGAAGGGGTATCGAGACTGATCATTGATGTGTCGCTGATGAGGATCACATCCGACTTCAGCAGCGATTTGTTTTGCTGCACGAATCTGGCAAGGTTAGGTGAACCTACTTCTTCTTCACCTTCGATCAGGAATTTCAGGTTTACTGGTGAAC
>JAFAGE010000042.1 GCA_023423015.1 Bacteroidota bacterium | reverse complement strand
ACGTAGCGATATTCATATTCGAAACACTTCCATCTATCTTCCCGGTGAGGTACAAGGTTGCATTTGGATCTGCAAATGCAGGCTGACTTGAAAGCGTGGGCACGAACGTGAGGATGTCTTTCACCTGAACGCGGCTGTCGTTGATATCTACATTCATCCGCAATGCGCCAATGTCTTTCTGCAGTGCATCTATTGAAGGATACGATAATGCAATCGAACGGCGGATTGTAGTGCCCGGTGTTTCCAGGATCAGGTCACGCAGGTAAGCTTCCTTCGCTGCGTAAAGAAAGTTTGCCTGTAATTTATTCAACTCAAAACCACTCTGCTCGCGCATCTCACCTTTTGTAATGGATCCTGCAATTGAATCGGGAGCGAACACAAACTTGTCGGCATGTAGCGTCAATGCTTTTACATCCAGGTGGGCATAGTCCATCCCCTGTTTCAATACAGGCTCATTGTCGTTAGCATAAGCGAGATTGTTGTTGTTCAATTGCAGATCACCTACATAAATTCGCCATCCGCTGTTTGCGTGCTGCTCGGTTTCCTGTTCCACTTCTTCTTCCACCACTTTAGCTGATTCAGATTTACCAAGACGAACGCGCGCGGTTGTATTGTTGAGGTGGATTTCATTGAGCCTGATCAGCTGCTGCTGCATATCAACATCGTCCGCTTCAATATTTAGTTCTCCTAAGTGAAGATTGGTGTAGAAGGCCGACACATCGTTGCCGTAATCAACCGCAATATCCTCGAGGTTAAATTCTCCGAAGTCCACATCAACGGCCGGTGCAGGTTCCGCTGTTGCGGTGTCGGCAACAACCTCAACAGGTTCCACAAGAGGCTTCTTTTGATATATGTTGGCGCGTATACCTGAGATATTTGTTGCCGGTACGCTGAAGCGCATGCGGTCGAGATCAAATTCATCAATTTCTGTATCGAAATGCCCGAGCCACAGGGTAACGTCGTTGCCGGTAACATCGTCGTTGTACACCATGCGTATCTTATCAAGTTCCACATTCTTTACGCTGATCGCCATTCCGGCTGTGTCGGTAGTTGTTGTAGTAGTGTCTGCACTGGCAAAAGCATCGATAATAAATTGGAAGTTGTAGACGGTGTCGGGCAGAACACGTTTCACCTTGGCGGTGAGCTCCGATATTTCAACTGAGCTTACTTCAAGTTCGTTGCTGAGCAGCTTAAGCATGCTCACGTCTACTTTCACTCTACCTCCTGCAAGAAGGGTGTCTTTTGTTTTGTCTTCTACATAAATCTTTTCAAGCACCACCTTTTTAGGGAAGCCGATATAGATTTTGCCTACTGCAACTTTAGTTTGCAGTTTATTACTGAGCCAGGTCGTTGCTTTGTTCTTGATGAAGTTCTGAACAGGTGGTGTTAGAATCAGCAATGCTATAGTTGCAAAGACCAGGATAAGGATGAGTACTGTTTTGAACAGTATTCGCAGGATCTTACCTGCTGTTGATCGCTTTTTGGCCGGATCGACTTTAGACTTTTCCTCCATATATATTGAATCCCCGGATATCGTTCATCCGGGTACGGAAACATGGTGCAAATTACAGGCCCGGCGGATGGGGAATTTTATTCCACCTGGCCGATAGGTGCCCCGGGCTTTTCGGCTACGGCTTTCCTGACGGCAGGCGCCACCTTTGTACCAAAAAGCTCGATTGATTTCATCATTTTGTCGTGCGGAATCGGACCCACCGCCATCTGCGCAAGAAATCGCGTGTTTCCAAAGAGGCTGTGTTCGTAGAGTATTTTGTCAATAACCTGCTGGGGGCTACCCACAAGCAGAGAACCTTGCGGACTCCGCATTGCTTCAAAACTTTCCCTGGTCATTGGTTGCCATCCCCGTTCGCGGCCTATACGCGACATGGCCTCCGCATAGCCGGGGTAAAATTCGTCTGCGGCCTGTTGCGAATTTTCGGCAACATATAAATGTGAATTAATGCCAACCTGCACTTTCGAGGAGTCGTGACCTGACTCCTTCCAGGCATCGCGGTATAATTTAACCAGTGGAGCAAATCGTGCAGGCATTCCCCCGATAATGGCAAGCGCCATCGGCAAAGCCATCGCAGCTGCCCGGAGGATGGATTCAGGTGTACCACCGACGGCCACCCAGATCGGCAATTCCTTTTGAAGCGGCCTCGGGTAAATCCCGAGATTATTTAAAGAAGAGCGGTGCTTCCCTTTCCATGTTATGAACGTAGACTTATTCAGCTTTCGGAGCAGCTCGAGCTTTTCGGCAAACAGCGTATCGTAGTCGTTGAGATTATATCCAAAGAGCGGAAAAGATTCAATGAACGACCCCCGGCCGGCCATAATTTCAGCTCTTCCGTCGCTAATCAGGTCGAGCGTTGCAAAATCCTGGAATACCCGCACCGGATCGTCCGAGCTCAATACGGTTACTGCACTGGATAAGCGGATATTTTTTGTTCGTGCTGCGGCACCTGCAAGCACAACTGCCGGAGAGGATACTACATAGTCGGCGCGATGATGTTCACCCACGGCATATACATCCAAACCTAACTGGTCGGCGAGTTCTGCTTCTTCTATCAGGTTTTTGATACGTTGATGAGCATTAATCTGTCCACCTGTCGAGGTATTGATCGCTACATCGCCGAACGTGTATATGCCTAACTCCATCCGGCAAAGTTAACTGGTATTATCGTAGGGCTTCAAAGTAGTAGATTTGTTGAAACCTAACACTGCTGCCACATGCGAAAACTGCTTGTTTTCTTTCTTTTTACTTCCTCCTGTTTCCTGAATTTATCATTTGCGCAGGACGCCTGGATTTTAAAAGCCGACAGTATCAATCCTTCCCAATACTATGGTGAAACTGTAGCTAACGGTATGGTTGGTATTGTATCGTCCCCTGAGCCCTTCCGTATTAAAGATGTTGTGCTTGCGGGAGCTTACGACCTGTATGGCCGCGGCCGCGTAAGCAACTTCCTGAAAAGTTTCAATCTGCTGAATATGCGAATGGATATCGACGGAGCATCCATTTCATCTGCAAACGTTTCGCTGATGAAGCAACAGTTGAATATGCGCGAAGCTTCGTTCACTACCACTTTTAATCACGGCGACAAAGCATCGGTATCCTATACATATTATGCGTTGCGTCAGTTGCCATACACGGTATTGATGGATGTTACCATCACTGCAAAAAAGGATATATCCATTACAGCGGCAAGCGTAATGGAGGCACCTGATGCATTACGCGACGTGGAGAATTATTACAATGAAATTGACCGTCCCCATGTGGTTGTCAGCTTACTTACTTCTTCTGCTAAAAGCCCTACCGGAAAACTCACGATGTGTGCTTCGAATTCGTTTTTGTTCAGTGAACCTCATGGCCAGGAGCCACGCGTTATTCATGAGATGTGGGATAACAACATGCACCTTGTTAAATTCTCACGAAAAATTCCTGCCGGACAGTCATACACATTTTCCATTGCAGGGTCATCAATCACTTCAGCGCATCACGACGATCCATTAAACGAAGCTGAACGCCTTACTTTATTTGCAAAACTCGAAGGACGGGACCGGCTGCTTCAATTCCACAAAAAAGCATGGGAAGATCTCTGGAAAAGCGACATCATTATCGACGGCGATCCTCAATCACAAAAGGAAGTGAGAAGTATGTTGTACCACCTTTATGCTTTTACACGCGAAGGTTCGGCCATGTCGCCCTCACCAATGGGATTAAGTGGGCTCGGGTATAATGGCCACGTTTTCTGGGATACAGAATTGTGGATGTACCCGGCATTACTGCTTATGCATCCCGAACTCGGACGCACCCTGGTTGAATACCGCTTTCAGCGACTGGAAGCTGCCAAACGAAATGCATTCGGGAAAGGTTATAAAGGAGCGATGTTTCCATGGGAAAGTGCAGGTACCGGGGTGGAAGAAACACCCGTTTGGGCACTCAGCGGCCCGTTTGAACATCACATCACTGCATGTGTGGCCATTGCTGCATGGAATTACTACTGCGTATCGCAAGATAAAACCTGGCTACGCGAAAGAGGGTGGCCGATCCTTTCAGCAACTGCCAACTTCTGGGCAAGCCGTGTAGAACGCAATGGTCCCGGGAAATATGATATTAAGAACGTGGTGGCCGCAGATGAGTGGGCAGAGAACGTAGATAACAATGCGTTTACTAATGCCGCAGCGAAGGCAAACCTTACCTATGCTACCGAAGCAGCAAAACTGCTGGGCATTACGCCCGATGCCGACTGGATGCATGTGGCTTCGAACATCCCCATTCTGCGTTTTCCTGATGGAGTTACCCGCGAACACGCAACATATAATGGTGAAGACATCAAGCAAGCCGATGTGAACCTGCTGGCCTATCCCTTGAAGGAAGTAAGCAAACCGGCCGACATCAGGCGCGACCTCGAATATTATGAAGGAAGGGTTGGCCAGGGCCCCGCGATGACTCACGCCATCTTTGCCATACTATATTCCCGCCTTGGCGATGGTGAAAAGGCACTTAAAGCTTTTCACAACGGCTACAAGCCGAACGAGTTACCGCCCTTTGGAGTTATTGCCGAAACAGCGGGCGGAACGAATCCTTACTTCGCCACCGGCGCCGGTGGAATGATCCAGGCCATGCTCAATGGCTTTGGAGGATTGGAAATCACTCCCAAAGGAATCACCCAGGTAAAATCTACTCTACCCGCTTCATGGAAATCGCTGACGATTACGGGAATAGGAGGGAAAACATTTTCGGTGAAAGGAAACTAAGGGCGGGAGCGGAGGAAGGAGGGCGAAGTGAAATGGTTTCTCCCACCGCCTTCCGTCTCCTATCTACATGTCCGCCCCTCGGCCGCCACCATTCCTTTTGGGAAATTGTCCCAAATAGATGATCACGGTTTCATTTCTGGAAAATATTGAATTACACTTCTTGCGTAAAACCCTGATAAACAATTAACTGTACTTGCGGCATGTTGTTGGCTTTCTCTGGCATGTACCTAAACCCGTAGTTATGAAAGCCACTACAGCCCCAACTTCCACCAGGATCATTGCCACAGGAATCATTTTGCTGCTGGTTGCTCTCCTTACTTCAGCAAATACCTTTGCTGGCGGTGGTAAGCTGACTTTTAAAGACTCGAAACTAATCTCAGGAACAAAGGGAGCTAATGGTGCAGTGTACGAATTCCCAAAAGTTAACAAAGACCTCGATGCCCGCATCAAAATCAACGATCGTTCGAGTTCGCAAGTTTATCTGAAGAATATAGATGCATCTACCTCAGGGTTTGATAAAGCATGGCAGCCGGAAATAGGATATGGAAATGGATCGGCTCCGGGTGCTGTGAACTGGTGGATGGAATTTGAAATTTCCTTCTACGAAAAAGGAACTACCAAGGCCGCAAATATTGAGGAGTTTGATCTTTCAGCGATAGACATCGACGGTAACGGCCACCTCATCAGGGAATATGTATCGTTCTATAGTCCTAAATCATATGTTGTAGAAGCAACTTCATTACTTGGTATATCTACACTCACTAATCTGCTGAATGGTGTGTTATCGAATATCGGTGTCCGTTTTGAAGGCCCGACACGCAACTATGTAAATATCGATACCGGTGGAACAGCGGTGATGACAACCGTCAAATATCAGAACATTCAGAAATTCACGGTACGCCTGGGAGCAATTGCTACCGGTGCAAGCGGAGCTGCAGAACGCATGTACTCGCTATATTACCAGGACTTTAAATACAGTGAGCCCTTAAATGCAACGCTGCCGGTAGACTTAAAAAATTTCGATGCGCGTGTTGCTGCTGCTAAAGTGAACCTGGATTGGGCAACTGAAAATGAAACAAACTTCAGCCACTTCGTATTGCAACGTAGTTCGGATGGTAAAGACTTTTCGGATGTTGCAATGATTATGTCGACTGCTGAATCGATGGATTATAAATACAATTACGCGGAAAGTTTCAAATACAATCCTCCTGCAGTGCTGTATTATCGCCTGAAGATGGTTGACATCGATGGAACTTTTAAATATTCTTCGATCAGGGTGGTTAGAATGAATGTGCCCGATCAGAATGTGGCAATCTCAACTTTTCCTAACCCCGTTACAAGTGAACTCAGGATTACTGTTCCGTCTGCATGGCAGAACCGCCCGGTTACTTACGATGTAGTTAACATCAGTGGTAATATCGTTAAGCGCCAGGCAACTGATCACGCCAGCCAAACGGAAACAATTTCAATGAACGACCTGAAAGCTGGTGTATACATCATCCGCCTGAAATCGGGTAACGAAGCAGCAGTACAACAGGTAGTAAAAAAATAATTAACCGATACCAGAAAATATTTTCTCAGGGTCTATAAAGAGGGCAGACGTAAGTCTGCCTTTTTTTCATGGTGTGATTATTGAGATGCAGATCATCAAACTCATTGCAATGGATTTCATCACCACAACAGACACCCAATCTGGAAAAGAGGTTAAACTTGCGTACTCCGATTATGGCACGGGCGACCCGGTAGTGTTGATTCATGGATGGCCGCTCAGCCGCGAAATGTGGGAATACCAGGTAGCGCCAATTATTGATGCTGGCTACCGCGTAGTTAAATATGATCGCCGCGGATTCGGTAAATCTTCAAAACCTTATGAAGGTTACAACTACGACACGTTTGCTGCAGATCTGAACGCCATCATGGAGCAGCTTGACCTCAGGAACGCAACACTGGTGGGTTTTTCGATGGGTGGTGGAGAAGTGGCGAGATACCTCAGTAATTACGGAATATCGCGGGTGAGCAGAGTTGCTTTGATTGCTACGGTTTTGCCATACATGTCTAAATCGGGCGACAATCCTGAAGGCGTAGATCCATCCGTTTTCGAGGATATTAAGAACCAGATAAGGAAAGACCGCATAAATTTCCTGGAAGACTTTGGTAAAACCTTTTTTGGAGTGTCGATGATGTCGCACCCCGTCAGCAAGGCTTCTCTTGAATATTACAGGATGCTTGCTTCATTTGCTACACAGCATTCTACTTTGAGATGTGTTACCGCATTTTCTGAAACCGATTTCAGAACCGACATTTCGAACATAACAGTGCCTGCCCTGATTATTCATGGCGACAGCGATAAGATTGTTCCCGTTGAAGTAAGCAGCGACAAAACTGCGTCAATGATTCCCGGAAGCCAGTATCTCATTTATAAAGGCGCGCCGCATGGCCTGTTCCTGACGCACCGCGACCAGCTTAACCACGACCTTGTCAACTTTGTCCAGGGAAGCAGCAATGCTTTTTCGGTTCCGCTGGTGCAAACAAGTGAAAGAGGCGCGCATTAGTATTTCTTTCACGAAAAGCGGCTTTGTGTTTGCTGAAGGCGCACGTATGAAAAACGTGTTAGGGCTTGTGTTGCTGCTGCTTGCAGGGAGTGTGGCATCAGGATTTATTTCGTCGGTCGACGCTAAACGAATCGTTAATTCTCATATTTCAGTGCCTTTCGACTCCGTGGAGAATAAGAAAGCAGTGAAAGTATTCCCGGTTGCCGGAAGAAAGTCGCGTATTGCCAGTTTCTGGGGAGCTATCCGGGATGGAGGCGCCAGGAAACATGAAGGAATCGACATCTTCGCACCCAGGAAGACCCCTGTGCTCGCCGTAAGGGACGGAATAATTACCACCACCGGCAACGGCGGTCGCGGAGGTAAATATATATGGTTGAAGGCGTCTGGGGATAAGTTCAACTATTATTATGCTCACCTTGATAAACAATACGTGAAGCCGGGCCAGAAGGTGAAAGCAGGGCAGGTAATTGGAACTGTGGGCAATACCGGCAATGCACGTTTTACTCCCGCCCATCTTCATTTCGGAATGTATTCACGCGCGGGTGCTGTTGATCCATTGCCTTATGTAAAAAATCTTCCTAAACTGCCGTTGTCATCTCTGGCGCCAGAAAAGGACGCGATTGTAACAGATTCTGCGAAAAAAGCGTCAACAGATTTTGCTGTTGCAGATAAATATATCTGGAAGAAATGATCGTGTCTGCAGATGGCGTAAATTGATTGGAAGTAGAAACGACAAAATCGATCGCGTGAAGCAGCAAAGGCGAGGCAGATGGGGCAGGATATCAGGCATCTTTTTATTGTCGCTCGTTGCATTGTTCATCATCGCTTGTTTTGTTTTCGATCATTATGTTCAGTTCAGGATGAGCGACGAGCAACTGAACAGGTTATTTAAAGAAAACAAACTCTCCGCCACAGTTAATTATTATAACGCCGAAGGAAGAACGATGCGTTATGTTGCTATCGGCAGCGACACGCTGCCCACCTTGTTTATGCTCCATGGCTCTCCAAGTTCACTGAGCATTTATCGCGAATACTTCACCGACACACAGTTTTTACGAATGTTTCGCATGGTAGCGGTCGACCGGCCTGGTTACGGGAGCTCCGGTTTTGGCGTGCCGGAACCATCCATTGAAAGACAGGCCGCGATGTTATGGCCTTTGCTGAAAGCTTTACGCGGAAATAAACCGCTGATCATCGTGGCTGGTAGTTACGGCACTTCGGTGGGATGCCGGTTGATGATGGATCATCCGAAATCGGCAGATGGAATGATGTTGATTGCGCCTTCGCTAGCACCGGGTGAAGAGAAGGTTTATTGGTTTACCAATATCGTTGAAAACCGGCTGGTAAGATGGTTTATTCCACGGATGCTGCGTTCTGCAAACACTGAAAAAATCAACCATGAAGCCGAGTTGAAGAAAATGCTGCCCTACTGGCATCGAATACAGGTGCCGGTTTCGTACCTGCAGGGAGCAAACGACAATCTCATCTACACTTCCAATGCAAAATTTGCGAAGGAAAAGCTGGTAAATGTTCCGTGGCTGCACATTGAGTTCCTGAAAGACAGGCCTCACTTTTTTGCTTTCAGCGACAGGATGGTGATCAGGCAGAAGATTCTGGACCTGTACGATGTGGTAAAAGCAGGAAGGTCGGTTGTTGCAGGAAAATTCAAAATGTGATCGTTTGCAAGTAGGACGGGTTTTTGCATGTATTCCCGCGAAACCAGGCTATGCAAAACAATCTAT
>JAFAGE010000041.1 GCA_023423015.1 Bacteroidota bacterium | reverse complement strand
CCATATACACGAACGGGTCCAAGGCTAAGTTCGGCTATGTATGCCAGTTTGAATTTTCTCAGGTCGAAATCATCGCGCTCTTTGTGTTTACCCAAAGGACCTCCAACAGTTTTCTGGCGGGATGAATACAGGTATCCTCCGCTAACCCCCGCACTGAACCCGAATCCATGATGATTGCTGTGAGGAGTAAAGTTAAAATTCAGCATCAGCGGTATTGTCACGTAATCGGCAGCAAGCTTGTTTTTCTTGTAGTCTACCCCATCTATTACTACAAACGGAGTTGTATTATCCTGGAACCGGATGTTCTCTGTATACCTGTAATTGTTCAATTCAACACCAATTCCATATTTCAGGTTCACGATATGTTTTACAAGGTTGAGCCGTTGCATAAAGAGCCAGATGTTGATGTTGGTCGATTTCAGTGTACGTTGATCGAACCAATCGCCATTCGCGCCTGCTGGCAGTGTTCCCTTTGAGATAGCCTCCTGGTAATTTGTATTGTCATTTACCATACTCACACCCAGGTCGAAAATGGCCCAGTTCGTTACCACGTTCGGGTTGTCGCTTCTGAAACGGTTAAGGGTACTATCAAAGTAGCTTTTTGTCCGGTCTTTACCACTTCTTACGATAATCATGTTTCCTACACGGATAGTATCCCTATCGGGTACAACTGTGGTATCGGAACTGGTTTCTTCCTGTGCAAATCCGTTCATGGCAAAACATACGAATGCCAGTGCGATCAATATATATTTCATCTTTAAACTTTGCAATTATTGTAAAGAGGTTACTTTATCAAGAAAGCGCGTTGCTTTCCTGAATACTCCGCGGAATTTAGACTTTTTTGGTAAAGAGGTATTCGCAAAATAAATCATCTCCTGTTCTTCGCCTTCAACATACTCAACAACTGCGTTACTGGCAACTGCATTCTTCTCCACATCCCTCGGCGCAACAGCCACATCTATGATCTCCTTCTCGTCTTCTATTGTAACCACGGGTGTATTGTCGGGTTTTGAAGGTTCGATATTTATGGCATGATCTGTTTCTTGCGGTTTTAACAATTCTGCATTTTCAGCTTCATTGACTTTTGTTTGTGCCTTATTCTGAAAATTCCTGTTGATGGTTAGTATAACAGAAGCACCATTTTCAGCAGGGGATTTCTTTATGATAGCTGAAGGTGAATCAACTTCATCGCTCACTGTGCTGACCAAAGGTTCCACTTTTTGAAGTGATGGCGAATTGGTGTGTTCGTCCCGAACAAGTTCCTTCGAGGCCATCACTTGTTTAGGAAGTTCATTGTTATTGCTGAGGTAAAACCATCCGGCGGCTGATAAAGTAACGAGTACAACTGCGGCAGCAGCGATCCTGAACCAGGGAAGAGCTATCACTTTTTTCTCATGGCGGTAAAGATCGTCCTTATTCTCAAACACAATTGATTCGTCAGGCGCAAACACCGCTTCGCCAAGCATTACAAGCTCCGGTTCAAGATCAGGATTTTCACGAACGAAATCCTCCACCGCTTTCCTCTCCTCCATACTTAGTTCTCCATCATTATAGAGGAGAAAAAATTCTTCGTATGTGTGCCTGTTTATATGCATAAAAAATCTTCAATTTTCCAGTACATTTTCTGGATTCACCAGGTAACTTTTTAATTGCAAACGCGCCCTGTGAAGATAAACCTTCACCTGGCTTGCGTTCAACCCGGTGATCTCACCGATTTCTTCATACGAGTAACCTTCATAATCTTTCAGCAAAACCAGCGACCGTTGCGTTTCACTTAACCTTGCCAGGGCTTCTTCCAATATTTTTTTTGTCTGGCCGGTTCTGCTGTATGTTGGTTTATCTTCTATAAGTTCTTCCCGAACAATCACCATCTTTCCTTTACGGATGTGGTCTATCATCTGGTGATATGCCACGGTAAACAGGAAAGATTTGCATCGTGCTGCGTCTATGCCCGAACGGTTCACCCACATCTTCTCAAATGCAGATTGTACCACATCCCGCGCATCTTCCCTGTTCTGCAGGTTTTTGAAGATGAAACGAAACACACTGTCTGCATGTTCTTTAACACAATTATTATACTCAAGTTCGGTCATAAGCAGGCCGCAGCTCTGAAATAAATACCAGTCTGTTAGTTATACGCGGGGCGGAACGATAATGTTACATGGCCACCGAATATTTCTTGCCGCCATTCGCCTACATTTGTCGCCCAACTTCTTACCAATGAACCAATCATTTACGCAACGTATTGCCGCCGAACTTGATGAGATAAGATCGTCCGGTCTATACAAAACCGAGAGAATCATTACTTCGGCACAAGGCGCAGAAATTATGGTTAATGGCAGAAAGGTGCTCAACTTCTGTGCGAACAACTACCTGGGTCTGTCATCGCATCCCAAAGTTATGGAAGCTGCCCGTAAATATCTGGATGTGAGGGGCTATGGCCTGAGTAGCGTTCGCTTCATCTGTGGAACCCAGGATATTCATAAAGAGTTGGAAGCTAAGTTGTCGGCTTTCCTGGGAACAGAAGACACAATACTTTATGTTGCTGCTTTCGATGCCAACGGAGGTTTGTTTGAACCGTTGTTTAATGAGCAGGATGCAATCATCTCCGACGAGTTGAACCATGCTTCCATCATTGATGGCGTAAGACTTTGCAAAGCCCAGCGCTCCAGGTACAAACATAACGACATGGCCGACCTCGAAGAGAAGCTGAAGGAAACGGCCAACGCCCGAAGCCGGATTATTGTTACGGATGGGGCATTCAGCATGGATGGAACAATTGCCAGGCTGGATGTGATCTGCGACCTGGCAGATAAATACGAGGCCATTGTAATGATCGATGATTCACA
>JAFAGE010000018.1 GCA_023423015.1 Bacteroidota bacterium | reverse complement strand
CGGTAACGCAGCAGCTTTTAAAAACAAAGAAGCTGCAGAAAAGAAGTCGGCTGAAATACCCGGCAGTAAAACCACTAACTGGGCAACGCTATATAACATTCTCATTAAATGAAGCTGATTGTATGTACCATATTACTTTTTACACAAATTGCGTCGTTTGCTAATACCATCCGTGTAGATGCCTCGGGAGGTGCTAACGCGTTGGGCCAGGCAATAATTACTGCAGCAGCCGGTGATACTATTCTAGTAGCTCCAGGTAAGTACTATGTGAATGGCTTGAAAGTAACCAAACCTTTAACCATCATTGGTGCGGAAGGTGCAGTACTCGACGGCAGCGGTAAACATGAAATATTTGTACTCCGGGGAAGAAATATCAAAGTGTCGGGATTCACATTTCAGAATTCCGGTTACTCCAGTGTAACAGACATGGCTGCGATCACCATCGTTGATGCCTCTCATGTTGTGATAGAAAAAAATCAATTTGAACAAACCTACTTCGGCGTACATGCTGCCGGAAGCAGCAATTTCGTTGTGCGTAACAATAGCTTCAGGGGAGTAACCAAAACCGAGCAAACTTCGGGCAACGGTATACATCTGTGGAAGTGCGACAAAGCAATTGTAGAAAACAACAATCTCTCCGGCCATCGCGATGGAATCTATTTCGAGTTTGTCACCAACTCTCGCATTATAGGCAATGTGAGCTATAACAACATTCGCTACGGATTGCATTTCATGTTTTCGAATGACGACTTTTATTCGCACAATGTATTCCGCGACAATGGAGCGGGTGTTGCAGTTATGTTTTCGAACCGTGTTACGATGATCGGCAATGAATTCCGCCACAATTGGGGAGCTGCTGCGTATGGTCTGTTGCTGAAAGAAATCAACGACAGCAAAATTGACAGCAATCTCTTTTTGAAGAACACCATCGGCATCTACATGGAAGGGGCAAACCGTATCCATGTTGACGCCAACCAATTTATAGAAAACGGATGGGCAGCCAGGGTGCAGGCCAGTTCATCGGACAACACGTTTACCGGCAACAACTTCATGGGCAACACCTTCGACGTTGCTACTAATGGCTCGATGGTGCTCAATCATTTTACCGGAAACTACTGGGATAAGTATGAAGGATACGACCGGAACCGCGATGGCGTTGGCGATGTTCCCTATCACCCGGTGAGTTTGTATTCCATGCTGATAGAGCAGAATTCAAACAGCCTCATACTGCTGCGCAGCTTTATGATCACGCTGCTTGATAAAGCTGAGCGGGCAATTCCCAGCCTGACGCCTGTAGAGCTGAACGATGCCAGTCCGAAAATGAAAATGTTGAAACTATGATCCGGCTCGAAAAAGTAAATAAGAAGTTCAGAAAACTCCACGCACTGAATAATGTAAGTGTGAGCTTTGAGCGTGGAGAAGTAACCGCATTGATTGGTCCGAACGGTTCGGGCAAAACCACCCTGATAAAAAGTATTCTCGGTATGGTGCAGCCCGACAGCGGCGACATCTACTTCAACAACAACAATATCCGCAACAATGTTAGTTACCGTTCCGACATCGGTTATATGCCGCAGATCGGAAGGTACCCCGACAATATGCAGATCGCGCAGGTAATTCGCATGATCAAAGATATCCGCAAGCCGGAAAGACCTCTTGATCTTGAATTGTACAAGGCATTCGATATTGAAGCGATTGGTGAAAAAACCATGCAAAGCCTGTCTGGAGGAACAAGGCAGAAAGTAAGTGCAACACTAGCTTTCATGTTCGACCCGCAGGTTTTGATTCTCGACGAACCAACAGCGGGACTTGATCCTGTGTCGAGTGAAATTCTCAAAGCAAAAATCATCAAAGAGCGGGAAAAAGGTAAGCTTATATTAATCACCAGCCACATTCTTAGTGATCTCGATGAATTTACCACCCACCTCTTATACCTGCAGGATGGCAAAATACGTATCAACGACACTATAGAAAACATCCGGTATTATACGGGTGAGGAGCGGCTGAGTAAAGCAATCGCGTCGCTGATGCAAAGCGGCTTCGTGTTCAATGCTGAGCGTGTGATAAGTGACAATTAAATTATTATAAGATCATGTTGCGCATTTCTAAATATGTATTGTTCGACATCACCCGGGGAAAGGTGATAATAGGTTACACCCTGTTTCTGCTGCTGGTGTCGTTCAGCCTTTTTAATCTTGAAACCGAAAGCGCAAAGGCTATGCTTAGCCTTTTGAATATCATGCTGATTGTGGTGCCATTGATCAGCATGGTGTTTTCGACCATTCATTATTATAACTCATATGAGTTTGTAGAGTTGATGATGGCTCAACCGGTAAGTCGTACTAAAATCATCCTGGCGGAATACGCGGGTACATCGTTGTCGCTCGTACTGGCATTCCTGGTAGGCGTTGGCGTACCCATGTGTATTTACAATTTCACTGAAACCGGTATTTCGCTGGTGGTAACAGGTAGTTTGCTTACCCTGGCATTTTGCTCACTGGCCTTTCTTGCATCTGTAAACTCGAAAGATAAAGCACGAGGTATTGGCGTGGTATTGCTGCTGTGGTTTTATTTCGCACTGATATATGATGGTTTGATTTTGCTTATCCTGTTTTCGTTCAGCGACTATCCATTGGAGAAACTCACATTATTTTTGTCGTCGTTAAACCCGATCGATCTCGGCCGCATTGCCGTTATGCTGAAGATGGATGTAAGTGCGTTGATGGGCTATACCGGCGCAACATATAAAGACTTTTTCGGCAGTGCCCTTGGCACGCTTTACACTGCCGGCATAATGATCTTATGGATATTCGTACCCCTCTTCTTCGCCGTGCGCATATTCAGGAAAAAGGATATGTAAAGAACATCTAGCTTTTATGGTCAACGGTATCCTGAACCTTTATGGTACCAAGAAAGGGCGCCCGCAAACTGATCTTCTTTTGCCGTATAAGCAGTGACACAATTTTGTTTTCGATATAGTGATGGAATGGGAACAGAAATGCGATGATGCAAATCTTAATTGCCATTACCTTCCATGGTTCGCCATGAGTTACCCGGTGTATGTAGTTGTCTGCGATAAGAATGATGAATTCAAACAGCATGATGAAGGCAAGGAAACCAATGGCCTTAATTACCGGCGCTGAAGTCGTGAACACTCCCAGGGCAATGAGCAATGAAAACATGAGCGCAATGGCGAAAGTAATGCCCATATATTGCAGGTTATGCCTGGCGCGGATACGTTCCGCTTCCGCCAGCTCTATAGCCTGCTGTCTTTTGTTTTCGTTTTCTATCTCCAGGATAGTGAGTTGTTGTTCATTTTCTATATTGGCGATGCTGTCGTTGATGCGGTGATACAGGTCCTGATAAAAATAGGCTTCTTTAAATTCGGATAAGCCGGCGTATGCTGTGTGCAAAGATGCGTAAGCATTTCGCAGCTGCTTTATGTTACTGGTCGATTTGGAAAGATCTGCTGCCAGCTTGTAAATGTCTATTGCTTTGCGGTAGTCTTTTTTCATCAGCAGAATTTCTCCGAAATCATCATACATGGGAGATAATATTCGCGCATCTACCTTCTCCTGATCTATGGTAGGTAATATGTAGTTGGTGTAATAGTACTCTGCAGAATCCAGATTATTTTCTTTTTTGTGCCTCTCGGCTGTGAACAGGTAATGTCCATAGGTGTATTTCCAGTTGTCAAGAAGTTTCAATATGCCGGGATTTGCCTGCAGGTAATGCTCCGCTTCTTCGTACCTGCCCTGGTTATACATCAGCTGGTATTTATTCAGGTGCGCATTGTTCAGCAGCGGTTCAGGCACAGGCTGATCAATCCGCCATTCTAGAATCTCGTTGTATAAGTGTTCAGCCTTATCTGCCTGCCTGATATTTATATAAGAGTCAGCTAATTCGATGTTCAGCCAGAACAGTGTTTCAAAGTCTCTTTTACGTGTGTGGAAGTAGTGTTGCTTCGCCAGTTTAAGGTTTTCAATTGCTTTTGGTAAGTCGCCTATGTGCTTATAAAATCCGCCAATGGACTGTCTTACAAATCCCTCTGCCGCGCGGGATGATAATTTTTCGGAAAGCCTCAGGGCCAGCATGAAGTGTTTAAAAGCCATGATTTTTTCCATCTTCTGGCTGTACATCTCTCCGGTCCGGGCATGAATTACTGCAATCAGCGAATCGTTTTTGAGTTCTGTGGCAACGAGCAAGGCATACTGCAGCTTCGGAAGTGCCGCATCGTACTCATAATGGATCGCGTGAAATCCTGCCAGGAGGATGTTTGCCGCTGCTTCATAATAAGGAAGGTTCTCGACCCTGCTTACCCTGATCAGCTCGTTATTATAGAAGAGAAACCGTTCATTTCGCCATGCTTTGTTCAAGCCGTCCCACCAGCTTCGCCGTGCGTTCAGGTACAGGGCTTCGGCTAAAAGTTGTTTATCACCCGCATTTTCGGCAATTCGCAGCGCTCTTCTGCCGTACTCTTCGCCAAGAGAATCTTTGCTGCCGTATAGCATATAAATGTATGCCACCGTATCGATCATCCTTACTTTAAGTGCTTCTGAAGAAGTTTGCCGCAGTTGACTTTCCAATCGCGATGTGTCTTGCCCACGAATACAGTGCCAGCAGAGCAGAAGCGTCAGGAAGGTGAGCGCTTTCATGGTCTATTAATTTTTTGCGCGAATACGGTTTGGTATGGGTGCCGGAGAGGCGCGGAAGTTGACTTCAATGGGGTAAGACCGCTATTATGAATATACTTAAAATTTGTGAGTGGTTGCCGTGTTGAAAACCGTGAATGAATATTCCACTTTGTATGTATTTGTCACCCGCTTAATTTTATAAGATCAGCCAGGTGCATAGTATGTGCCCCAACTGCAATATGGACATCGAAAAATTCCGACAGATCTGCCTTTCGTTCAACCACGTTACCGAAGAGTTTCCCTTCGGTCCGGATACACTCGTTTATAAAGTGAAGGGTAAGCTGTTTGCCCTTGCCGGTATGGAAGTATTTGAAAGCATCAACCTCAAGTGCGACCCCGAAGAGGCCATTGAACTTCGCGAAAGATATGCCGCGGTACGCCCTGGTTTCCACATGAACAAACAACACTGGAACACGATATTGATAGACAATTCCATACCCGACAGGTTGATTGAAGAATGGATAAAAAAATCGTACAACCTGGTAAGATCCAAACTGCCAAAGAGCCAACGATAACACTTTCTGTGCATCATCACCATGAACAGTCCGATTGTAAGCGGTGGATTCCTGATGGAGAAATGGATCTACTCGGCCAGAACCCTCGCTACCCGCAACGAGCGTATGGCAAAGGCAATAACAAAACTTTCACCTCGATTGAAATGTTTTGAACAGCCTAAAGAATAGGGAGTTGCACATTATCACTGAACATCAGTGACTCATGTATCAAGTTAAAATTTAAGCTATGTTCGGATTTTCAACCCTAAAATCCTATCTTCATTAGGTTTCCTGCAAATTAAAATCCAGGCAACTCGAACCAATGCCAAAAGTCACATTCAATAGCAGGAACAGCTCCTTCTATGCAGAACTCAAATCGTCCGTAGAACAATACTTCGCCGAAAAAGGAATTAACAAAACAGGCAACTGGGATCTTTATACAAAGGCAATTATCCTTTTTACCCTTGCTATTGGAATCTATGTTGCCCTGCTTACGCTCAACATGCCACCGATAGCAGGTATACTCTTGTCTACTTTGTTGGGATTTGTCCTCGCCAGCATCGGCTTCAATGTAATGCACGATGCCTGTCATGGAAGTTATTCGAGCAAAAAGTGGCTGAACAACACACTGGGCCTTACGTTAAACGCCCTCGGCGGCAACGCATTCATATGGAAGTTTAAACATAACATCGTTCACCATACTTACACCAATGTTGATGGTGTGGACGACGATATTGCGAAGAGTCCGCTCATGCGTCAATGTCGTACGCAGAAGTGGGTACCTGCACATAAGTTTCAACACATCTATGTTGTGCTGGTGTATGCCATCTCATCATTCGCATGGGTATTCATCATGGACTTCAACAAGTATTTCAAACAGAAAGTATACAGAACCGAACTGCAGGCCATGAGCAGGAGCGAGCACGTCATTTTCTGGCTCAGTAAGGTGCTGTATGTGCTGTTTTACATTCTTATACCTGTATACTTCGTAGGTTGGGGTGCATGGGCAGTTGGATTTACTTTCATGCATATTGCTATGGGTCTCACGCTGGCAATGGTTTTCCAGCTTGCACACGTAGTGGAACATACCGAATTTGAATTGGTGGAAGGTGATGCGAAGGTGATTGAAAACGAATGGGCAATTCACCAGGTGAAAACAACAGCCAACTTTGCACCTAAAGATTCTTTTATATCGTGGTTTGTTGGAGGATTGAATTACCAGGTAGAACACCACCTGTTTCCACGCGTGAGCCACATTCACTATCCTCAGATCAGTACCATTGTAAGAGACACCTGTTTAAAGTACAACGTTCCTTATAACGAATACAACACCATGTCGGCTG
>JAFAGE010000068.1 GCA_023423015.1 Bacteroidota bacterium | reverse complement strand
AATTAAACATAGCTGAAGGTGCCGCAAGGAAGACGCCTGTAGAAAGACGCCGTTTTTTTGAAATATCAAGAAGTTCGCTGGTAGAAGTTGATGCAGCATTTGAGACTGCTGTTGATGTTGGGTATCTAGCTGAGGAAGATTTGACCATTTTATCCGGGCCGGCAAATTCGTGTTTCGCACTAATCAGTGCACTCATTTCAAATACGAAGTAGGTAGATAACTTTCACCTCTCACCGCTCACCTTTCACCTTTCACTTCTCACCTTTCACCAAAAAAAGTGCGCCTTACGGGGCGCACCCTTTTTTTTGAATACTCACGAACCGAGTTGCAAATTTTTTACTCACGTCTACCGTCTCACATCTCACGTCTGCCATCTGCCGTCTCACGTCTCACGTTAAAACTGGTACACCGCAGCGAGCAACACGGTGGCTGTGCTTTTGCTGCCGGTGCCATCATCTTTGAAATACATCTCCCTGTTGGCGTTTTCGAGCCTGAATTCAGGAATGAATGTAAGCGGACCAGCTTTCAGGTTTGCAGACAGGGTGGTAGCGAAAATGTTTCCTTCGAAGCCCAGCACGTTTTTCTTGTCGTTGAACAGCTCGGTCCGGAGTGTCAGTCCGAATTTGGGTGATGGATCAAGATTCAGGTAGATAGCAGATCCCCACCAGCTGTCGGCATCCTGGTATTTGCCAAGAGAATCCTTTGCTTTCTGCGATTGAACTGTACCGTTGTAACCGACGCTGAATTTATCTGTAATGGTACCAAGCAGAACGGCGTCGATTTGCTGGAGGTTGGTTTGCTCAGTCAATTTACCGCCGATGTAATTCAGGTAGAATTTCCATGAATCGCTTGCAGCATAGCTATACTGCGCACCGAGCATCTTCTGTTCGAAACTGGCAGTCTTCAGGTCGTTGGGATTGAATATTCCCACCATGAAGCCACTTTTACCGGCAGTGATGTCGGCCTTGACACCTGTATGGAAAAAGGGACCATACGAGAACATATAACTCATGCTGTAATTCCTGTTCAGGTATGGGTCGGCCAATTCGTAACCAACGTGTGTTCCGAATGTTCCTGCAGTAATTTTAAAGTTATCGCTTGCCTGGTAGCTTACGTAAGCCTGTTTAAGCGCTATTTTGGTGCTTTCGTCAGCATACGCGAACTCTTCAGCGCGGCGTCCAAAACCAATGTCGGCCACAACACTTACTTTACCGACGCTGTGCTCGAATTTTACGGAAGCCATTCCCAACTCAAATGAGTTCTGGGAGTTGGTAAAGCTTGTGTAGTTGTTAAACTCCCCTACACTTTTCGCATTGTTGAAGTTGTAGCGGTAGTAGACATCTACATATCCTGAAATAACAGGTTTCGGCGACTCTTCTTCTACCGGGGCGGAGGCTGCCACCGTAGTGGAATCCTGGGCATAGATGGTGGTTGTCAGACATAGGATCGCTACAGAGGATGCGAAATATTTTTGTAACATTGCTTTAGTTTTTAAGTGTTAACAAGAAAGGGTATGACCTGTGAACTTGTATCAGAAGTTCATATTAGGGACATACCTTTTCTGTTTGTGGATAGTTTTGGTTAGTGTTGTTTTACAGTTAGAAATTCACCACCTCTGTTTCTTTTTCTACATCATCATACTTACCGTTTGTTGAATTACCCGGAGTAACAAGCAGTGTACCCTGTACATACTTTTCTGAGTGCTGAGTGTAATCCAGGCCAATTTCTTCTTCTTCTGAAGTAACACGAAGCGGAAGGATGAAATCGATGAATTTGAAGATTAACCATGAAACGGAGAACGCATATGCAACTACGATCGCCATGGCTTTAAGCTGGGTGAAGAAGAATGCGAAGTTTCCGTAGAACCAACCTTGAGGACCTCCTTCAATACCGTGTACCAGCGGAGCGGCAAATATGCCCGTCATCAGCATACCTACCATACCACCAATACCGTGGCAGGGGAATACATCAAGTGTATCGTCGAGAGTTGATTTCTGTTTGATGCTTACAGCAATGTTGGAAATAAGAGCACCAACAACACCGATGATTATACTTTGAGGAATACCTACGAAACCGGCAGCAGGGGTAATTGCTACGAGACCTACCACAGCACCGATACAGAATCCGAGTACAGACGGCTTTTTACCTTTGATTACATCGAAGAACATCCAGGCGAGACCAGCGGCAGCTGCTGCCGTGTTGGTAGTTCCGAATGCGTTAACAGCAAGCGGAGTTGCCCCTACTGCTGAACCCGCGTTGAAACCGAACCAGCCGAACCAGAGCAGGCCGGTACCGATCAATACATAAGGCACATTAGCAGGTGGAATCTCTTTCCTTTCGAGGTGCGATTTTCTTCTTTTCAAAACAAGGGCACCAGCAAGAGCTGCGCAACCTGCGGAAATGTGAACAACGGTACCACCGGCAAAGTCCCATGCACCCATAACAGCGAGGAAGCCTTCGGGATGCCATGACCAGTGTGCCAGCGGAGCATATACAAGCAAACTGAATAATGCGATGAAGAGAATGTACGCTGTGAAACGGATCCTTTCAGCTACAGCACCTACTACCAGTCCGGGCGTGATGATAGCAAACATGAGCTGGAAAAGAGAGAACAGCGTTAACGGAATTGTTGAAGCTGCAGGCCAGGGTGCGCTCGACTTAACCCCGTTGTAGAAAAGGTACGTCATCGGATTTCCGATGATTCCGTTCATTGACTCGCCGAATGCGAGACTGAAGCCAACCACGATCCAGAGCACGCCTACTACCCCGGCGGCTACTACACTTTTGATCATTGTTGAAATCACGTTTTTCCGATGTACCATACCGCCGTAGAAAAAGGCAAGTCCCGGAGTCATCAGAAATACCAATGCTGCAGAAACCAGAACCCACGCAATGTCTGCCGTATTGTATTGCGCTTCCGCGCCGGGAACATAATCTGCTGCGGGGGAACTAAACATTGCTGCTACAGCAACGGCACATAGCACCAGGAAAGGTGCCATCTGTTTGATCGTGAGTTTTCTCATACTACCTGTGTTTTAGTTGTTAATATTCAAAAAAATAAAATATGAACTAATCTGAACTAAAATTACAGGGATATGAGCAAAAATTTCACCAAAACATTACATTTTATTTTTTCATATGCGTAATATGTTCTCCGTTTTTGTGAAGACTTTAAGAAATCGGGGCATGAGTAGTATGAATCTACCCTCCTTTTAAACAAAAATGCCCCTCTTCTGTCGAAAAGGGGCACATATAAAAATTCGTAATTCGTCTTGGGCCCTATACGGCCATGAGATTGTCGTCTTTAGTTTCGAGGACAGAGCTTCCCATAAGGAACTCGTCTACTTTACGGGCACATTCGCGCCCTTCGCTGATTGCCCAGACAACGAGCGACTGACCACGACGCATGTCGCCAGCTACAAATATCTTTGGAATACTTGTCTGGTAACTCTTCTCGCCTGCACGAACATTTCCTCTCTCATCTTTTTCAACACCCAGGTCATTAATAAGGCCTTCGTGCTGCGGATGCACAAAACCCATTGCGAGTAGTGCCAGGTCGCAGGGTATTTCTCTTTCCGATCCTGCAACTTCCGCGAACGAAGCACGCCCGTTCTCACCAATCTTCCATTCCAGGTCTACTATCTTCAGTGCGCGCAGATTTCCTTTGCCATCCCCAACGAATTCTTTGGTAGAGACTGCCCATTGCCTTTCACAGCCTTCTTCGTGCGAGCTCGATACCTTAAGAACCATAGGGTATGTTGGCCATGGCATCTGGCTTGTCCTGCTTTCAGGCGGCTTTGGCAATAATTCAAACTGGGTAATGGATTTTGCCTTATGCCTGTTAGATGTTCCCACACAGTCAGAACCCGTATCACCGCCACCGATAACCACTACGTGTTTACCAGTTGCCATGATGCCTCCGCCGTTTTCGTTCCACAAGCCGCTTACGCGTTTGTTCTGCTGTTTCAGGAATTCCATTGCGAAGTGAACACCTTTCAGGTCACGTCCGGGCACGGGCAGGTCGCGTGGAATAGTAGATCCACCAGCCAGCACAACCGCATTAAACTGCCTCAGAAGATCATTGATACTGATGTTTACTCCTACTTCAGCATTGCACTGGAACACAATACCCTCTTCTTCCATGATAGCGATACGACGGTCGATAACCCACTTTTCGAGTTTGAAATCGGGTATTCCATACCGTAATAATCCCCCCGGTGCATCGTCTCTTTCGAATACGGTAACAAGGTGGCCCGCTGCATTCAATTGAGCTGCTGCTGCCATACCTGCCGGACCGGAACCAACTACCGCAATCTTTTTACCGGTGCGAAGGTTGGGTTTATGCGGCTTTACAAGTCCTTTTTCGAACGCTATTTCAATAATATGCCTTTCAATTTCCTCGATAACAATTGCGGGTTGATTAATGCCCAACACACAGGCGCTTTCGCAAGGCGCAGGACAAATCCTTCCCGTGAACTCGGGGAAATTGTTTGTCGACATCAGAATGTCGTAAGCTTCTTTCCAGCTTTGCCTGTACACTGCATCGTTGAACTCGGGAATGATATTTCCCAAAGGACATCCGCTGTGACAAAACGGAACGCCACAGTCCATGCAGCGCGCGGCCTGCTGGTTTAGCTTCTGGGTGGGATACTTTTCCACAAACTCGCGGTAGTCGTTGATACGCTCTTTAACCGGCCGTTTGGGAGGCAACTCCCTGGAAAACTCCAAAAATCCCGTTGGTTTGCCCATTTGTTCTCCTTTTTTATTTCGTTGCAGGGTACACACCTTTCTTGTGAGTATACACCTGCAACCTGCTTTTTTTACTGATTAACGGTAATTGAACCTTTTTTTGCCAGTACCACCTTCTTATAATCTCTCGGAAATACCTTGATAAAGTTCCTGGTTTGATTATCCAGGTCATCGAGAAGGAATTTGGCTACAGTACTCTTCGTGTATTCGTAATGGTTAGCTACAAGATCCTGCAGTAATGCCACATCGTCGGCGTCCAGCGGATCGAGGTCTACCATTTCCTTGTTACATAGCTGTTCAAACTGTCCTTTTACATCATACACGTATGCGATACCACCGCTCATACCTGCCGCGAAGTTGCGTCCGGTAGCGCCAAGAATTACAGCTACACCACCCGTCATGTATTCACAACCGTGGTCGCCTACACCTTCAACTACTACTTTCGCACCTGAATTTCGTACGCAGAATCGTTCGCCTGCTTTACCGCGTATGTACGCTTCACCCGATGTGGCTCCGTAAAAAGAAGTGTTACCTATGATGATATTTTCTTCCGGAACAAAAATCGATTGACGCGGAGGATATACTATCAGCTTCGCACCGCTCAATCCCTTTCCGAAATAGTCATTCGCATCGCCTTCGAGCTCAAGCGTTACACCTTTCGTATTAAAAGCACCGAAGCTCTGACCTGCAGTTCCCGTGAATTTAAAATGCAACGTTTCATCAGGTAACCCTGCAGCTTTGTATATTTTGCTGATCTCGTTCGACAACATCGTTCCGGTTGTCCGGTCGGTATTTTTAATATTGAATGAAGCTTTCACCTTCTGCTGTTTTTCAAGCGCGGGTTTCGCTGCCTCCAGCAATTTCCAGTCGAGGATTTCAGTAATACCATGATCCTGCTGTTCCATGTTATACAAGCCGGTATACAATGATGCCGGTTCCTTGTAAAGGATGGGCGACAGGTCAAGGTTTTTGTATTTCCAGTGTTTGATGTCATCTCTCACTTCGAGGAAGTCTGCCTGGCCCACCATTTCGTTTATGGTTCTGAATCCAAGGTTTGCCATTATTTCGCGAAGCTCCTGGGTGATCAATTTGAAAAAGTTCACCACGTGGTCAGGGTCTCCGGTAAAGCGTTTGCGAAGCTCAGGATCCTGTGTGGCAACACCTACCGGGCAGGTGTTCATGTGGCACTTACGCATCATGATACAACCTTCCACGATCAGTGCCGCTGTGGCTATTCCCCACTCTTCTGCTCCGAGTAATGTGGCAATTGCAATGTCGCGGGCAGTTTTCATTTGTCCATCGGCCTGCAATACCACGCGGCTTCTCAATTTGTTTTTCACCAATGTCTGGTGCGCTTCTGCGAGGCCAAGTTCCCATGGCAAACCAGCATGCCTGATCGAGCTGATCGGCGATGCCCCTGTTCCACCATCATGACCGGAGATGAGTATCACATCCGCTTTTGCTTTTGCAACACCGGCTGAAATAGTTCCCACACCTGCTTTCGAAACCAGCTTCACGTTGATACGTGCTTTCCTGTTCGAATTTTTCAGGTCAAATATTAACTGGGCAAGATCCTCAATGGAATAAATATCGTGGTGGGGCGGTGGTGATATCAAACCTACACCAGGAGTTGAGTGTCTTGTTCTACCAATCCATTCATCCACCTTGTATCCTGGCAGCTGTCCACCTTCACCGGGTTTTGCTCCCTGCGCCATCTTGATCTGCAATTCATCGCTTTCAGTGAGGTAATAGCTCGTTACACCAAAGCGTGCGGAAGCTACCTGTTTGATTGCGCTGCGCATTGAATCGCCATTAGGAAGCAATTCATAACGGCGTTCGTCTTCTCCACCTTCACCGGTATTGCTTTTCGCTCCGATGCGGTTCATGGCTATAGCAAGCGTTGTGTGCGCCTCCCATGATATTGAACCGAACGACATCGCGCCTGTTGCAAATCTTTTGTATATGTTTTCTGCAGGCTCTACTTCGTCGATCGAAATAGCAGGCCTGTTGTGCCGGAAACGGAAAAGGCTTCGGAGCGTAACCGCTTTTTGTTCCTGGTCGTTTACCAGCTTTGAATATTTTTTGAACGTGGTTAGGTCGTTCGTCTTTGTTGCGTGTTGCAGATAGTGAATGGTCTGCGGATTAAAGAGGTGATATTCACCTTTACGTTTCCACTGGTACACACCACCCACAGGCAAACGGTCTACCGGGATGTCTTTCCTGCTGAACGCAAACAAATGTTTCGCGAGTGTTTCTCTTGCGATTTCATCAAGACCCATTCCCTCGATGCGTGATACTGCACCAGTGAAGTACATATTCACAACCGAGCTGTTCAGGCCAATAATTTCAAATATCTGCGCGCCCTGGTACGATTGCAGGGTAGAGATTCCCATTTTAGAGAATACTTTCAGCAATCCATCATTTACCGCTTTGATGTAATTCTTTTTCAGTTCTTCAACACCAAGTGAAGTCTGCAACTTGTTGTTGAGCTTCATATCGCGGATAGAAGACAAGGCGAGGTAAGGATTGATGGCCGTAGCTCCGAATGCGAGCAAACATGCAAAGTGATGCACTTCCCACACATCTCCCGCTTCAACCACGATGCCCACACGGCCACGAAGTCCTTTACGGATCAGGTGGTGGTGAACAGCCGACATTGCAAGCAATGAAGGAATCGGTGCGTGATCAGAATCGATGGCGCGGTCGGTGAGTACAATCACTTCAAATCCGTCTTCTACTGCATCAACTGCGTACCTGCACAAACGATCCAGGCCTTTTTTCAGAGAGCCGGGTTTACCGTCGGCCCTGAAATAGCATTGCAGCGTTTTTGCCTGGAATATTCCGGTATCGATACTCCTGATTTTTTCAAGCTCGTGGTTATTGAGCACAGGATGTTTTAACGCTACTGTGTGACAACTCAGCTCGTCTTCGTTGAGAAGGTTGCCATTGTTACCCACAAAAGTTGCCAGCGACATTACCATCTTTTCACGGATGGGATCGATTGGCGGATTCGTTACCTGGGCAAAAAGTTGTTTGAAGTAACTGCTGAGGTGTTGAGGTTGGTCGCTCAGTACTGCCAATGGAATATCAGCAGCCATAGAGCCAACAGGTTCCTTGGCATCGAGAGCCATTGTGGCAATGATGGTTTCAAGATCTTCAGTGCTGTAACCAAAAGCTTTCTGGTATTTGAACACCTGCTCGCTCTCGAGGTGAGTGAACATTACTCTTGGTTCCGGCAATTCTTCGAGCCTGATTTTATATTTATTCAACCACTCTGCATATGGTTTCTGCGAACAGATGTCGCGCTTCAGTTCATCATCGCTGATAATTCTGCCCAGTTCCATATCTACAACGAACATCTTACCGGGCTGAAGTCTTCCTTTTTCTTTGATCGATGCAGGATCAACAGGAAGAACGCCTGATTCAGATGCCATGATCACACGGTCGTCGTTTGTAACACAATAGCGCGAAGGACGCAAACCATTTCTGTCGAGCGTTGCGCCGATAATTCTTCCATCGGTGAACGAAATAGAAGCGGGACCATCCCATGGTTCCATGATCGAAGCGTGGAACTCATAAAATGCTTTTTTCACAGGATCCATCTGTTCGTTGCCGTCCCAGGCTTCGGGAACCAGCATCATCATCACATGGGGCAATGAACGGCCGGTGAGCGCCAGCAGCTCGATCATGTTGTCGAGGCATGCACTGTCCGACTGTCCTTCAGTCACCACAGGAAGGATCATGTCCATCTCTTCCTTGGTGAAGTATGGAGATGTAAATGTTTTTTCACTTGTTTTCAACCAGTTCAGGTTACCCTGGAGCGTGTTGATTTCGCCGTTATGCGCGATAAATCGGAACGGTTGAGCAAGCTTCCACGAAGGGAATGTATTAGTAGCAAAACGGGAGTGAACCAGGCCAAAAGCCGAAACCACCCGTTTGTTTGTAAGGTCGGTGAAGTAGTTGCGTACCTGCATGCTCGTAAGCTGGCCCTTGTACACGACAGTTTTGTACGACAGCGAGGCGATGTAAAATCCGATCGCGTCTTTCTTCACTGTGTTGTTGATCGTGTGCGATGCGTGGTTACGCAGAACGAATAATTTCCGTTCGAACTCTTCGCGGTTGTTGATGTGGTCGGGGCATGCAATGAACACGTGTTCCATTTCCGGCTCCACCGACAACGCGGTTGTGCCTATACCTTCCGGATTTACGGGAACCTTGCGGTAGGCAAGCACTTCCAGGCCGAGTTTATCGGCCGTCCTGTTGAAGATGTCGCGGCATTCTTCGCGAAGCCGGATATCCTGCGGAAAGAATACAACGCCTACGCCGTACCTGCCGTAAGAAGGGAGGTGAACACCGAGGCGGATACACTCATCGAAGAAAAACTCGTGCGGCACCTGGATCATGATACCCGCGCCATCACCTGTGTTTGCTTCACATCCACAGGCTCCGCGGTGCTCCATGTTCTCCAGCACTGTAAGAGTATCGGCGATGATCTGGTGCGATTTGTTTCCCTTGATGTTGGCAACAAACCCGATTCCACATGCGTCACGCTCAAATGAGGGGGAATAAAGACCTTGGCTTGCCATTATATGGTTCGTGATTTTAGAAATTATTCAAAAAAAGGGCAGTTTTCTATAGGAAGTTTCAATATGGCAGCAAGCAACCTCATGAAATTACGCAAAAAACGCGAATCAATTCTCCAATGAAACCAGAAAGTTTTACACGAGGTAGCCGAAGAGGTCGTCGTTCTTATTCAGCTCCGTAAAGCTAAAATGATGCGACCTGAGATTTGCCAGCAACTGGTCATAATCCTGGCGGCTTTTCAGCTCGATTCCAACAAGGGCCGGGCCGGTTTCCTTGTTATGTTTCTGGATGTATTCGAAGCGGGTGATGTCGTCGTTGGGCCCGAGCACGTCGTTTACGAATTCCTTAAGTGCTCCCGGGCGCTGCGCAAATCGGATGAGGAAGTAATGTTTGAGCCCTTGGTATTGCAATGACCGTTCTTTGATCTCCTGCATCCGGTCGATGTCGTTGTTGCTTCCACTTACAATGCATACCACGTTTTTACCGGCGATTTCTTCAGCATAGTCATCCATCCCGGCAATCGATAATGCGCCGGCGGGTTCCACCACAATCGCATCTTCGTTATACAATTTGAGGATGGTAGAGCAAACCTTTCCTTCCGGAACAAGGTGAATGTCGCTGAGAACTTCACGGCAAATGTCGTAAGTGATCTCTCCTACCCTTTTCACCGAGGCGCCGTCTACAAACCTGTCGATATTGTCGAGCGTAACCGGATGTCCTGCCTTGAATGCAGCATACATCGATGGAGCGCCCTGTGGTTCGAGACCGATGATTTTCGTTTTGGGCGAGTAGGTGCTGAAGTAAGTGCCAACACCCGCTGCCAATCCACCTCCGCCTACCGGCACAAAGAGGTAATCGATATCGGAAAGATCTTCGAGAATTTCAACTCCAACTGTTCCCTGGCCTTCGATGATCCGCGGATCATCGAACGGAGGAATAAAAACCATGTTGTTGTCGGCGGTGTATTGACGTGCTGCAACGGCACAGTCGTCAAACGTATCACCCGTGAGAACAACTTCGATAAAATCTTCACCAAACATTTTTGTCTGGTTCACCTTCTGATTCGGTGTAATAATAGGCATGAACACAACACCTTTTGCATTCAGCTTTTTGCAGCTGAATGCGAAACCCTGGGCATGGTTTCCTGCGCTGGCACACACCACACCACGCTGCAGCTGATCTGGTGAGAGGCTGCTCATCATGTTGTATGCTCCGCGCAATTTGTACGAACGTACTACCTGCAGGTCCTCTCTTTTAAGAAAGACATTTGCGCGGTACTTCTTCGACAGGTTGGCGTTGAACATCAGTGGCGTTCTGTTCACCACTTTTTTCAGTCGCCCCATTGCCGCCTCAAAGTCGATATTGAGGCGGCCGGTGTGCGTATCACTCATTTTGTTGTTTGTTTATTGAGCCGCGAAAGCCAATTGGTTGTTACACCAGTTGAGCTCGTGGGCTTTCAGCCTTCTGATTTTCCGGGCGAAGGCTCCTGACCGTTTTACCTGCCTGCCACATTTCGCTTTCGCGCAGTTCTTTCAATTCAAGTTCCAGTTTATCACGATAGTCGGCCTTGCTGTTGCTTTCAATACTTTTCTGTGCTTCTTTGCCAGTAGCAACGCTTTCATACAGTTCTGTAAATACCGGCAATGTTGCATCGCGGAACTTCTTCCACCAGTCGAGCGCACCGCGCTGAGCAGTAGTTGAACAGTTTGCGTACATCCAGTCCATACCATTTTCAGCAACCAGTGGCATGAGCGACTGCGTAAGCTCTTCAACGGTTTCGTTGAACGCTTCGGATGGAGTGTGACCTTTTTTGCGGAGCACTTCGTATTGAGCAGCGAAGATTCCCTGGATGGCACCCATCAGAGTTCCTCTTTCTCCGGTAAGATCGCTATATACTTCGCGTTTGAAATCTGTTTCGAACAGGTAGCCGCTACCTACAGCGATACCCAGCGCAATCGCTCTTTCAAATGCGCGGCCTGTAGCATCCTGGAAGATGGCGTAGCTGCTGTTCAACCCGCGGCCCTGCAGGAACATGCGGCGAAGCGATGTACCCGAACCTTTGGGAGCAACAAGAATTACGTCAACATCAGCCGGGGGAATGATGCCGGGCTGGTCGTTGTATGTAATACCGAAACCATGAGAGAAGTAAAGCGCCTTACCCTTGGT
>JAFAGE010000290.1 GCA_023423015.1 Bacteroidota bacterium | reverse complement strand
GCTGTGGGCAATGCACAAAACAGTGCACCTGCTGAACCCACGTCGTCAGCCACAATACGTCCTTTCAAGATCCAGTTTTCTGATGCAGAACTGAACGACCTTGAACAACGTATCAAGGCAACGCGTTGGCCAAAAAAAGAAACAGTAAACGACGCCTCCCAGGGCGTCCAGCTTGCAACGATTCAAAAGCTGGCGAAATACTGGGTAGAACAATACGATTGGCGCAAAACAGAAGCGAAATTAAATTCATATCCCAATTTCATCACCAACATCGACGGGCTCGACATTCATTTTATTCATGTTCGCTCAAAACATCCCAATGCACTACCGCTTATCGTTACCCATGGATGGCCCGGATCAATCATCGAGCAATTGAAAATTATTGATCCTCTCACCAATCCTACAGCGTATGGCGGAACTGCTGAAGATGCTTTTGATGTAGTGATCCCATCGCTTCCGGGTTATGGCTTTTCCGGTCAGCCTGAAGAAGGCGGTTGGGAACCAAACAGGATTGCGCGTGCATGGATCACGCTGATGGATCGTCTTGGTTACAAACGCTACGTGGCTCAGGGTGGCGATTGGGGTGATGCAGTAACAGAACTAATGGGAGTAATGGCGCCGAAGGAACTCCTGGCAATCCACACCAGTCTGCCAGCAGCCGTGCCCGATGAAATCACCGGGGCGTTGTGGAGCCATCAACCGGCGCCACCTACTCTATCTGAAGACGAAAAGAAAGCATGGCACCAGATAGACTATTTCTTCAAAAAAGGACTCGCTTACGCACAACAGATGGGCAATCGGCCGCAAACCATGTATGGCATCGAAGATTCACCTATCGGGCTTGCAGCGTGGATCCTTGATCACGACATCAGGAGCTATGAAATGATTGCACGTGTGTTCGACGATAAAAAGGAAGGATTAACAAAGGATGATGTGCTGGATAATATCACGCTGTACTGGCTCACAAAAACAGCAGTGTCGTCGGCAAGAATTTATTGGGAAAACAAAGTGATCTTTTTCAAACCACTTGATGTGAAGATACCGGTAGCGGTGAGTGCGTTCCCCGACGAATTGTACCAGGCTCCGAAAAGCTGGGTTGAAAAAGCATATTCAAAGCTGATCTATTTCAAAAAACATAACGTGGGAGGCCACTTCGCAGCATGGGAACAGCCCGAATTATTCACGCAGGACATGCGTGCTTCGTTCAAATCTTTTCGTTGAATTCCTGAAAACGGTTCAGGTGAGCGGTGAGCGGTGAGAAGAGAACGAGTATTGTTTTGACTTCTCACCTTTCACCTTTCACCTTTCACTCCCCGTCAGGGGATATTCTCTGCGCTTTTTACTTCCCGGTATACGAATTCTTCAATTTCGTCGAACAGGCTCCGGGAGCGGGTTTTGCCCACAGTTTGCTCCTCGTATTTGTTGGTAAGGTTGAGAGCAAGGTCGTACAACTCCTTGCTGGCCGACTGGTCTAATGCCTCATAGTATCCTTTAGGTTTCTTACTGTCTTCGAGGTTGCGCATATAAACCAACACTTCTACCACCTCGAAATGTGTTTTCTGCCACGATTCAAATCCATTTGGAAAATCAGGTAACGCCATAGTCAACTTTTTTAGCCCGGCAACTGCCGGTTTTTTAAATATACAACATTGTAATTATCCGATTCTCCCATAGTACTTCCCGCACCATCCTCCAATCATCTTCCATTGTTTCTCCATACTTCCTTCAAATTTTAATGGAGGATGTATGGAGGAGCATTGCAGAAACATAGGGCGATGAGTATATTTAAGCTAATCCAGTACTATGGCAAGATCAAACTTCAATCCCCTGCTCTACGGATTTTCCGGCCGCATTGGCAATGTTGTTGTGAAGCGGTATGGCGACAAAACCGTGCTCTCAGCAGTGCCCGATATGGGCAATCGCAAGCTGAGCAACGCTCAGAAACAAACCCTGGATCTAATGGCGCCGGCAAACAGGTATGCGCGAAGGATCACCAGGAACGCTGCATGGAAACAGGAAGCCTGCCTGCACTACAAATACTCCTTCAAACAGGATTTACCGCTTACTGGTTCGCGAATTTATCGTGCACAAGGGTGAAGCAGACAAGTTGTTCCGCGGTGAAGAGATGTATGGAGGGTTGATAATAAAATGATCAGATCTCGAGTATCTGCCGGATCATCTGGTTCGTGAATCCCCACTCGTTGTCGTACCATGCCATCACCTTAACCAGGTCGCCATCCACTACGCGGGTCATGTCCATGTCAACCACTGCAGCATGTGTGCTTTGGATGATGTCGGTAGACACCAATGGTTCATCCGTTACAGCCAATACGTGCTTGTAGCGATCTGTTTGTGATTCTTCTTTAAGAATGGCATTTATTTCTTCGGGAGTAGTGCTACGTTCCGCAACAAATGTGATGTCGGAAATTGAGCCAACAACCACGGGTGTACGAATGGCAACGCCATCGAAGCGGCCTTCGTATTGTGGCAATGCCTTGGTAGTAGCGATGGCTGCACCGGTGGACGCAGGCGCCAGGTTCATGGCTGCAGCGCGACCCATGCGCGGTTCTTTTTTTGAAGGTGCATCTACAAGTGTTTGTGATGCAGTGTATGCGTGAATAGTGTTTAAGATTGCCTTCTTTATTCCTATCCTCCTGCCCAGGATTTCAATTACCGGACTGATATTGTTGGTTGTGCAACTCGCACACGAAAATATCTGCGCCTTTCCTGCTTCTGTGTTCACACCGTGAACTACCGTTGGCGCATCTTTGCTTTTTGTGGGCCCGGATATCACTACTGTTTTTGCGCCGGCCTGTATGTGTTTGGCTGCGTCTTCAGAGTTCGTAAAAATTCCGGTGCTTTCGATCACCACGTCAATCTTGAGTTCTTTCCAGGGCAGCTCAGAAGGTTCACGCATCGAAAAATACTGAACTTCTTTCCCGCCAATAATCAGTTTTCCATCGGTTACTTCAACCTTCCTTGGGTATCTGCCATACACGCTGTCGTATTGCAGCAGGTATGCGGCATTTTTAATGTCGAGTAGATCGTTAACTGCTACCAGTTCTACACCTTCGGTATCGAAGATCACTTTTAGCGAAGCTCTTCCGATGCGGCCAAAGCCATTGATTGCGATGCGTGTCATGTGGATGGTGAATAGTGGATGGTGAATAAATTCTGATCAACATCCTGAAGTTACATTTTATTCGCAGGTCTTTCCATAATCATCACTACGCAGTCGTCGCCGAAGAAGTTGCGGCGTTCGACGAACCTGAAACCTACACGTTCGTAGAAGCGTATGGCGCGAACGTTTGTTTCGAGTGGATCGATTACAATCGCTTCTACACTTTTGTCGGCAAAGCAACGTTCAATGGCCTGGCGCATCATTTCAGTGCCATAGCCTTTCCCGAGATCATCGGCTTCACCGATCCAGATGTCGATTGCGCGCAGGTTACGTGTCACTTCTCCCCAATATTGTGTGTCTTCGCGTGCAGGATCAATAATCTGGATGAAGCCAATCGGGCGACCGTCGAGTTCAGCCATCAGCATCTCACGCCAGTTGGGAAAATGCTTCAGTTCCGTTTCCCAATACCAATCATCTTTTGGATCGGATGCAATAACATGCGGCTGTTCGTCCCAATGTTTTAAGATAGGTAAATCATCAATTGTGGCAGTACGCAGGGTAATCATGAGGTAAACTGTTTTCGATTAGCAGGGATAAAAATAAAAAAGCGACACCAATTGGCATCGCCTCTCACCTTTCACCGCTCACCTTTCACCTCTCACCTTTCACCGCCGTCAGGCTACCGCCACCTTCAAACCATTAACCAACTCTTTCTTCCGCAACGCATGTTTAATATACCTGATTTTTCTCGTGAGGATTTCCTTACCGATTTCGAGCTTGTAACCAATGCGAAACTGCGGGCACAGGATCATCCTGTTTCTTGTTTGAATGCTTTGTTTCACCTGGTTAACATATTGCAGCGAACTGTACACCCCGCCGGGATGTGAGCGGTACGATGCGCCTATAAATCCCATATCAACCGCTTTTCCATATGTAGCCAGCAGTCCACACAAAAATGTGTCGCAACTTTTTACGCGGAACATCTCGGATGGCACTTCATCAAACACCTTCCTGAACACCATTGAAAGCGTGGGCACAAACACGTGAAACATCTGCGCCTGCCGATACCTTTTCTCATCACTCACAGTTTGCACCTGGATCAGGTTGCCATGCACATCAACACTATTCACGCGGTGAAAGGATAATACATAGTCAGGATGCTGCTCAAGGAAATCTACCTGCTTCTGCAATTTTTCAGGATCTGTCCAAAAGTCATCGCCCTCACACAAGGCTATGTATTTACCTCTTAAAGAAGGATAACAATATTCGTAAGCATTACGCACACCACCTACATTCTTATCCTGGTAAATGCCGCGGATAATGTTAGGGTATTTCTGTTCGTACGCGCGTATTACCTTTCTCGTGTCGTCGGTAGAGCAATCTTCTGCAACAACGATTTCAATGTCGAATGTTGTTTTCTGCATCAATATACCATCAAGACACTCACCGATGAATTTACCATGATTGTAGGTAATTACTGCAACAGATACCAGCGGTTGCCTGCCGTATGCATTTCCGGCAGGATTCTGATGAAGGCGCATATACCCCGGGGCCTGCGGGCTTTCCAAAGTGGGATGCTGCACATATACATGCGATTTTGTAGTTCCTTTAGGAGGTAGCTTACTTCTGCTCATGATAAATTGTTATTGAATTATGTTGGCCGCACGGCCTGGTAGTGGCAGGTGGCAGACTATGTTGTTTTTACCTGCCCGGTTTCCTTTTTTGCAATATCCCGGTGATACATGTCGATGGTGTATTCGAGACGCAGCATCTGGCAACTGTATTCTTCGCTGTAGAATTCCTCGACGAGCCGATAACCGCATACCCTGGAAAGAGCAATAGCCGATCGGTTGTCTTTCTTAACCAGCGCCAGGATGGTGGTGAGACCAAGCTTGGTAAAAGCTTCACGCGCCAGCAGGTTCGATGCAGATGCTGCACGGCCGCTACCCCAATATTCTATCTCACCGATAAAAATATGAAGGTGCGCCTCCTGGCCGTTGATATCAGTAAGATAGATGTTGCCAATGTATTTGTTAGTGGGAGTATCACAAATAGCATAACGCCTTTCGTTTGGCCTCTTTAATACAGCATCAAGCCATTCGGTCTCCATTTCAGGAGTGATTACTTTATCGGGCTTACCACCGGTAAATTGCCAGATACGGGGATTATTTCTCCATTTGTACGACACCAATGCGTCGGATAACTGTAAGGGGCGGATGTAGGTTGAATCAGTCATTTAAGATTCTTTATTGCTCGTGCTAAGTAGTCCATATCTCCTTTCGCATAGCGGTGATCAATGGGCAACGGTAACAGGTGATTGGTTAATTTTTCTTCGAAAACAAAACCATCAGCTTTACGATTAAGAACATCGGCCCAGAATGTGGGTATAAAAAGGTTTTGCTCACTTAGCTTTTGCGTGTTAATAGTTTGCTCCCGGTAAACCGGGTAAAACATTGGGACTGCTTCATTGTCGGTTTCGCTGTTGGACAAATAGTATTCATCGAACAGCGACTGGAGGTGCTGGAAATTTTCACGCCGCGATTGAATTATCGATTCGTAATTGATATGCGAAAGCAGGTATTCAGAAAGTTTTGATATAGCCTTCAACCCAATACCGCAAAGCTGCTCGTTCTTAAGAAACGATTCGTATCCTTTGCGTGCATCGCCATTGAAGCGGGATACCAGGTGATCGGTTGTGTATTCTTCGTTTGGCTCAAACGATTCGCTTATGTCAATACCATCGGGAGCATACAGGTGCGAACCATCCGGAGTTCCAAAATATTTACGGCACGAGTTGAAGAACCACGAGCGGCCGTTTCCCTTCATAAAAAATGCCTGGGTGCAGTCAACGATCAGCTTATCTCCAAGCTCTTCACTCAGCTTCCGGGTGTAATGGCGTTTGAGGTCGAAATAGTTTACGTAAATGAAGTATTCACCGACCTTTAAAGTTGGGAGAGATTTCGCTTCAAGTTTATCATCAATGGAATAAAATTCAAACTTTACACCTGAATCAACAATGGGATCGATTAAACCATCGCAGGTGTAATAAGGCACATAAAACTTTGATGGCTTTAGCTTCTGAATGATATACAGCATCGCGGCACGCCCACTTTTCAGGGCCAGCGCATCCTCGTGATAGTTTTGTTCACCTTTCGCGAGCTCAAGTTCGAAATAGCCGCCAATTGGCTTCATAGAATGTCGTATTCGTTTAACATTCCACGGATCTGTTCCGGCGAATTAAACATCATTACATCCACGATGGATAATCCCGGGGTAAATGTTGGCCGCTTCTGGTCGTAAGGGAGCAGCCTGGGCATAACAAAGCTGAGTTTTATTCCGTTGGCGGCAAATTCATTTTTGCTGTACATGCCTATACCTCCGGGGGGATTATAGTATTCGGTTGCACCTGCCTGTTTGGTGAGTTGTATCGCCCAGTCTTGCCTGGTAACGATTGTACTGTAATCGAACGGGAGTTCGGAGGCAATTTCAATGTTTTTGTCCATTCCGATGTAGTTGCAGACTGCACGGAATGCATACGCATTCAACTGCGCGATACTTGAATGAGGCTGGGAAATACAATCCTCAACCAGCTCCGAAACAACTTTAAAAAAGCAGCCAACACGGCGGTAGAGGCTTAATTGTCCAAGCATCTTCTTTTTCCAGTCAGCACTGTCTGCTATTTCAACATCACGAATGCGTGCTGCGTGGGGATGTTTTTTTACGGGAACTGTTACGTATTGGAAACCTTCTTCGTGGTAATTGAGAATTCGGTTTCGGTTCACCCACCCATGTCGCATGTATTGCACATCGTCCATCAGGATGAAACGGTCCACACTCTGGATCAGCTGAAACTGACCGATGTAAGGAAAAAAATAAGGCTGCATGATCGCAATCCGCATCTGAAATTGAATTTTCCCATAGAGCACAACGCGTTGGAAGCGTTATTTCACAATGGATAGGTTTAATAAAATGGTAATTCTCAGCTTAGTACACAAAGCTTCGCTAACTGCCTGTCACAATGGGCCAGCAATACACTCTGAGCAATAAATTATTGGATAAAACAGGGCGGTTTGCGGATAGTTAGATCGGAGAATTCAAATTTGAAACATTTGTTTAAGCAATATCTTTCCATTTATTACCATTCCCGTTTAAAGGGCACAAAATCAGGTACATAACCCTATTATTTTTCCCAGGTTGGGACGACATTTATCGATTTTTAGAACAGGACGGCATTACCGCTTTTTCACCTGAACAGAAGATATTGTATTAAAATGTCGTTACTTTATTAATTGTTCTCCTTGACCAATTACTCCCTACCATCACATCCTTACCGTTTTTAAACGTTCCCCTCTTTAGCCATACCCAGGCAGAAAGCTAGCGGATTTATCTCTCACCAAAACTGCTTCAAATGAAGTCTACATTTGCCAGAGCCGGCATTTTCACCATCGTGGTGTTTCTCCTCTTCATTGCCATTTGGGAACTCACACTTCGAAAAAAAGGCTACAGAATTTCATACGATGACAGCGCAACACTGTGGTCGTATCACCGCGCGCGGGTTTATGAACCGCAGGAGAATACTACTGTATTCATTGGATCATCGCGCATTAAGTTTGATCTTGACATTCCTACGTGGAAGAAACTCACCGGTGAAGATGCTGTTCAATTGGCCGCTGTGGGTTCAACACCATTCCCTTTTCTGATTGATCTGGCAAACGACCCCAACTTCAAGGGTAAGCTGGTGGTTGATATAACGGAACCACTTTACTTTTCGATGGCTCCCCCGAACACAGCAACGCCCTATGAATGCATTAAAGCCTTTAAAAATGTGACGCCCAGCGAGAAGTTCAGTTTCGGCGTGAGTCGCCGACTGGAATCGCAGTTTGTATTCCTGAATAAAGAATATTTATCATTAAACAGCCTGCTTCTTCGTTTGAAACTGCCAAGACGCGAAAAGGTTTTTATTTTTCCCTATTTCCCTTTCGGATTTAAAGACACCGATTTCAGCCGGCAGGAGCGAATGCTCGATTTTTTTATAGCCGACACCAGCCTGCAGCGTGCGCAGCAACAGAACTGGGTAACCCTGATAGAAGCTTCGAAAGCTTTTCCTCCGCCCTCACCCGAACAAATTGAACAGACTTTTGCAGCCACAAAAGAAGCTGTTAATAAAATAAAATCACGAGGTGGCAAAGTGATTTTTGTGCGAACGCCTTCAAACAATCCTATGTTAGGTGGCGAACAAATGTTGTATCCGCGCGACAAATATTGGAACAGGCTGCTTGAAGAAACTCAGTCGCCGGGAATTCACTTCCAGGACTACGCAGAAACCTCCCATTTTATTTGCCCTGAATGGTCGCACCTCACTCCTGCCGACGCAGTTATATACACCAGGCATTTAGTGGAACAATTCCGCGCCAAGGGATGGCAATTCAATCAATCAAACTCCGCTAAACAGGTGGCAACTAAAAACTGACTGTATGTTATTCAATTCATTCACTTTTATCATATTCTTTGCAGTTGTATTGGTGCTGCATCATATGCCATTGGCATGGAAAGTAAAAAAGGTGAACCTGCTGCTGGCGAGTTACCTGTTTTACGCTGTATGGAACCCGCCGTTCATTCTTATTCTCTGGTTGTCGACTATCATCGACTACTTCGTGGGCAAAGTTCTCTACTATGAGAACAACAAGGCACGCAAAAGGATGTACCTGATGTTAAGCCTTCTGGGCAACCTGGGCATGCTGGGATTCTTTAAATATGGCACATTCCTGCTGGAGAACTTCACGGCATTGTTGTATGCGTTTGGAATAGACTACCAGCCACCAAAACCAAATATCATATTGCCGGTCGGTATATCCTTTTACACGTTTCAGACATTGTCGTACACGATCGACATGTACCGGAAGAGAATGCCGCCTGAAAAGTCTTTGCTAGACTTTTCATTGTTCGTTACATTCTTTCCGCAGCTGGTTGCAGGACCTATTGTGCGCCCCGATGAATTGTTACCTCAATTCAAGCAGCCAAAACAGGCTACAAACGTTCAATTAACTACAGGGCTGTTTTTATTGACCCTCGGCTTATTTATGAAGGTGGTGCTTGCTGATACAACGCTTGCCAATTCTGCCGACCTGGTATTTGGTGATCCGAGGCCGCTTGCTACACTGGATGCATGGATGGGTGTGCTGGCATTTTCGGGACAAATCTTTTTCGATTTTGGAGGCTATTCTACCTGTGCGATAGGCATTGCATCGTGCTTTGGATTCGGATTACCACATAATTTCCGATACCCATATGGCGCTGCAGGTTTCTCCGATTTCTGGAGGCGATGGCATATTACATTATCCACCTGGCTGCGCGATTACCTGTACATACCACTGGGTGGAAACAGGCATGGAGCCGTGAGAACGTACATGGCTTTAATGGGTACGATGTTGCTGGGAGGATTATGGCATGGTGCGTCGTGGACGTTTGTTGTGTGGGGAGGATTGCACGGAGTGTATCTATGCGTAGAGCGTATGTTCCGGAAGAAGAAGTCGAAAGAGATTGCCATACCCGCCGAAACCATTGGTATGGGCGAAGCGCCGGTTATGATAACAGCAAAGGGATCATTACTACCAGCGTTTTTTGCCCGTAAAAAGGTGCAGCTGTTTATGGTGGTGTTACTCACCTACTTCCTGGTAAACATAACCTGGGTATTTTTCCGGGCGCAGGATTTTGGAACAGCGGGAAGGTTGTTGATGTCGATGTTCGGAATAATTGACAATGGAGCCCCGGTGCTCACAACGCTGGCTGTGTTAAAAGTGAGCATAGTTACAGTGTTGCTGGTACTAACGCATTGGATCATGCGAAACACTACTGTACTGGATGTTTCAAAACGTATTCATTGGTCAATCATCGGCACGGTGTGGGCGGCGATGCTGATACTGCTGGTGCTAAGCCAGGAGAGCAGCAGTTCGTTTATTTACTTCCAGTTCTGATAATTGGGAGGTGGCAGATGAAAGGTGAAAGGTGAAAGGTGATTTGCCTATTCACCTGTTCACGATGTCTTCCTCGCAATAATCTGCTTCTCTATTCCGAGCTTCCTGATGCGTGAGTTGAGTGTACTTACGTTTATATCGAGTATTTCGGCGGCGCCACCTTTGCCTGAGATTTTCCAGTTGCAGCTTTCCAGCACAGCGAGAATATGGTCGCGCTCGTTTTCTATCATCGTTTTAAAAGTGCCTGATGTGTTTGTGGGAGATTGAACCTGGGGGTATTTCGATGCCGGTATCTCCAGGTTTTCTATCACGTTTCCACGCGTTAGCACCACATTTCGTTGTATGGTATTTTCAAGTTCGCGCACATTGCCTGGCCAATGGTATTGCAGCAGTATGTCGGCGGCTTCCTTCGATAATACCGGCACAGGCCTGTCTTCCATGGCACTGTATTTTGCTATGAAATGATTTGCCAGCGGCAGTATGTCTTCCCTGCGTTCGCGCAGTGATGGCATCACCAAAGGAAATACATTCAACCTGTAATACAGGTCTATTCTGAACCTGCCGGAAGCCACTTCCTCTTCAAGATCCTTATTGGTGGCTGCCAATACACGTACATTGATTTTTTTCGGCTTTCCTCCTACCGGTTCCAATTCCCGCTCCTGCAACACACGAAGAAACTTAACCTGCAATTCAAGCGGCAGCTCTCCGATTTCATCGAGAAATATCGTACCTCCGTCTGCAAGCTCAAATTTTCCCTCGCGGCGCGCAACTGCGCCCGTATAAGAACCCTTTTCGTGCCCGAATAAGTCCGACTCGATCAGGCTTGCGGGCAACGCACCGCAATTCACCACAATAAATGGCTTATACCTGCGAACAGAAAATTTATGAATCGCATGCGCAATTAGCTCCTTACCCGTTCCACTTTCTCCAAGTATAAGTACCGAAGTGTCCTTTGGTCCTACAATCTTTGCACGTTCCAGCGCCTCGAGAAACTTAGCACTTTTACCAACCATGTGACTAAACTCCGAAGGCAACAATACGGGCTTCTCGTTTCCATTCGATACCATGCTGATCCTTTCTGCCTGCCGGTGTTTGTGCAGGTACAATGCAACATCCAGCATAATCAGCACATCCTTTGCGCGAAATGGCTTCACCATGAAACCATAAGGCTGCGTAGATTTTGCTTCTTCAAGAATCTGCCTGTTTGAATTTGCCGAGAGGTAAACAAATGCAACATTTCGTTCGTGCAGAATTTTTCCAAGATCAATTCCTGTTTCTTCACCCTGCAAAAAAATATCAACAAGAACCAGGTCGGGCTTCTCTCTTTCCAAAACTGATAATGCAACGGCAACAGATCGCGCGATGGTACAGGTACTATAACCTGCATTGTTGAGAATGACGTTTAAGCTCTTCGCTTCAATAAACTGGTCTTCTACTATAAGAATCTTTGCTTTCAACGAAGTGCAGTTTGGTTAGATGCCCTTTTATCTCAAAATAAATTTACAACAGATGATAATGACAACAATAAAAAGCTGCATGTTCTCACGCATAATAATATTATCATCATCAATTATCGAAATATCAATAGAGAGAAATGCATTTTAAAAATTAAAATGCTGCAAATGAATCTTCTAAAATAACGGCATGCGGGTTGATTTAAGGCAGAAGGCAGAGGGCATAGGGCATAAGGATAGGGATATTATGAATAGTAAATGTTGATCATCGAATGGAACATTGCTGCTTGACGTTTGTCGATAAAATTTAGTGAGATGAAAAACGAATCTATAGACAACACCGTTGATCAACTAAGACGAAACAACTATACGTTGATGTTAAGAAGAGAGACAAGCTGCATTTACAGCTACGAATTGAATGAATGGATATTTCCTGACAAATTCAGCGTAGACGCTGCATACTATTTTGAAGTTGCCAACCGGCCGGATGAAAGTCGCATGTTGTATGCCATAACACTTTACCATGGTTATAAAGGTTTTCTGATCGATACCTGCGATGTGTATATGGACAACATCAGCCGTGAACTGTTGCACAAACTTAAATCAAACAGAAAAACCATAAAAAGCAATCCGTCCGATAGCAAAGCATTACGCATTCCCTCCGTTTCCCTGGAACTATCATCCTTATAACATAAAAACTACCAGGACATGAAAAATTACGACTCGCTTGTAGATGCATTGGACGATCTGCATAAAAGAGGTTACGAAAGTCATTTTGAAATCGAAACCGCCTGCCTGTACTGCGGCGATCTTGATCTGCGACTTTACCCGGAAGAATTCAAGGTAGATGAAGTCCATCGTTTTGAAGGAGATTCAAACCCGGAAGATAACGTAGTGTTGTATGCCATCACCGGCTCGAACGGCGTGAAAGGGACGTTGGTAGACGGCTATGGCGTGTATAGCGAAAACCTCACATTCGACATGGCAAAAAAGCTACAATACCACCCGGCAATCGCAAGCTGATTAATAACATAAACAATTCAAAACACGAATTCACATGAAAAGGCAAACAAAAGCAGAGGAAGATCCCCGCATCTTCAGCCCTGTAAGAAAGTTCCTTGCCGCGTTAAATTCCGGCGAAGGAAAACCAATTGAACAACTAACTCCTGTAGAAGCACGGCAAGTGCTTACAGATGCACAAAAATCTGTCGAGGTAAATTATTCCGGCATTGATGAATCGGTAAGAACAATTTCGCAGGATGGAGAAACTGTATCTGTTCACATCACCAAACCCACAGGCGCGCAGCCTGGTGCTCCCGTATTCATTTACATCCACGGAGGCGGCTGGGTGTTGGGCGACTACCCTACACACCGGCGCCTTGTGCGCGACCTGGTTGTTGCCAGTGGAGCAGTGGCTGTATTTCCCGATTACACTCCATCGCCCGAAGCCCGGTATCCTGTAGCCATCAACCAGATTTACGCAACCTTGAAATGGGTGGCCGAAAATGGAGCAGAAATTGGCGTAAACGGCAAAAACCTGGCTGTGGTAGGCAATAGCGTTGGTGGAAACATGACGGCAGCCGTGGTGTTGATGGCGAAAGATAAAGGTGGTCCGGATATCAAATTACAGGTATTACTGTGGCCCGTTACAGATGCGAATTTTGAAACCGGATCTTACAAAGATTTAGGCGAAGGAAGATTTCTTACAAAAAACATGATGATCTGGTTCTGGGATAACTACCTGCCAGATGCAGAAAAGCGGAAAGAGATCTATGCATCGCCACTGAACGCAACTTTAGAACAATTGAGCGGGCTTCCCCCTGCACTGGTGCAAACTGCAGAGAACGACGTGCTGCGCGACGAAGGCGAGGCATATGCCCGGAAACTGGAAGAAGCAGGCGTTCCTGTAACGCTGACCCGCTACGGAGGATTGATACACGATTACGGCTTATTAAATCCCATTGCATCGGTACCTGCAGTGCAAACCGCAATGTTGCAGGCTGGTGCTGTGATCAGGCAGGCGCTGAACTCTGAAACAGCATCCAGGCCAGCCAGGTCAAAAGCCGTTGCAACCTCGCTACCCGAACGCGCTTATTCTATTCTGTAACTTTTAAAATACTAAAACATGAAAATTGTTGTGATTGGCGGAACCGGACTTATAGGTTCAAAACTCGTCGACAAGCTGCGCCGGCTTGATCATGAAGTTGTTGCTGCATCACCGGCAACAGGCATCAACACCATCACCGGTGAGGGTGTGCGGGAAGCAATGGAAGGTACCGATGTGGTGGTAGATGTGTCGAATTCTCCATCATTTGCAGATGACGCTGTAATGGAATTCTTTCAGAAGTCTACGGGCAATCTGCTGGCCGCAGAAAGTTATGCCGGTGTAAAGCATCACGTAGCTGTATCCATTGTTGGTGCCGACCGTTTACCGGCGAGTGGATACCTGCGCGCAAAGATTGCACAGGAAAACCTGATAAAAGCGGGTACGGTTCCTTACAGCATTCTTCGTTCAACACAGTTTTACGAATTCGCCGCAAGTATTGCAATGTCGAACACAGTAGGCCAGGAAGTACGGGTTTCTACCGGTGGGGTACAACCGATTGCTTCCGATGAAGTGGTCAATGCCTTGAAGGATGTTGTACTCGGCGAACCAAAAAACGGCATTGTTCAGGTTGCGGGTCCGGTAAAGATGCCCATGTATGAATTCATCGGATACTATCTGAACATCACGGAAGATCCACGCCAGCTGATTCCCGATGATCATGCACTGTATTTCGGAACACTGCTGGGAAGTGACTCCCTCGTGCCACTTGGAGAAGCGCGCATTGGTAAAATAAAGTACGAAAACTGGCTGCGTTCGCAACTTGTAAAAGCCTGACCGTTCCCTTCTTTCTACTATTCCCTTTTGCAAACGAAGACGACGGGTGTCAGATCGTTAAGGCGGCTGTAAGGGAAGTGCACTTTCCACCCGTTCGTGCACTACAATAAACCTACGCCGGCGTGGAGTACCCGCGCAAACCGGTCAGCTACATAACGACGCCGGGGAATTAATTAGCATTCTGATTTTTTACCACTTAACCGAATCATCATGAACACTAACGATTTCTCTCCATGGAGAGGAACAGAACCTCGTATGCCTGAAGAAGGAGTTCAGGAAAGCATATTTCAACATATCCATGAATTAAACATTACCGATGGTGGTGAATTTCTGGACGATGCTATACGAATCAAAGATCAACCGCTCCGCCTTCCAAAAAGAAAGAAAAACGGAAAGTCTCTGCGCACGTACGTAGAGCGATTTCTATAACAAACTAAAACAATCATTTTATGCGTATCATTAAACAATTCACACAAGGGCTGATGTTGTTCGCCCTGACATCTGTAGGCACGTTAGCCGCAAATGCACAGACAGCGGCTAAAGGAGTAAAAAATATAGTGCTTGTACACGGCGCATTTGCCGATGGATCCAGCTGGGCAAAGATCATCCCTCAACTGCAAAACGAAGGCTACAACGTAATAGCCGTTCAGAATCCACTCACCTCATTTGCTGATGATGTGGCTGCAGCACGCCGCGCAATTGCACAGGCAGACGGACCCGTATTGCTCGTTGGACATTCATACGGAGGAATGGTGATATCCGAGGCAGGTAAAGATCCTAAAGTTGCAGGACTTGTTTACGTAGCTGCGTTGGTTCCCGAAGAAGGACAAAATGTGCAGGACGTAAATGCGGCAATGGAACTGACCGGTGCGGAAAAAGAAATTAAACTCAGCCCGGAAGGATTTCTCTCGCTGTCTCCAAAGGCGGTGGATGAACATTTCGCGCAGGATCTGCCTCCGCAGGACAGAAAACTCATCTATGCCACACAGGTGCCCTGGGCAGCAATTGCGACACAGGAAAAGGTGTACAAACCCGCATGGAGCAGCAAACCCAGCTGGTCGATCGTTTCAGCCAACGACGGTATGATCAATCCCGACCTGATGCGCTACAAATCCAAATTGATAAAGGCTACAACACTTGAACTATCATCCGGCCATGTACCCATGCTGTCGCAGCCAGATAAAGTGTCGGAGTTTATCGTTTCAGCCGCGAAGGGGCTGTAGGGCGGTGAGTGGTGAAAAGTGAGAAGTGAGACGTGCCCTATGCCTTATGCCCTATGCCCTATGCCTTCAAATATTCAATAACAATTAAAACCTAACAAATGTTACCAACAGGAATACCGGCGCCGGATTTTGAACTTTATTCAACACCCGACCAGACGTTGAGATTAAGTGAGATGCGTGGACAAAAAGTTGTCATGGTATTTTATCCTGCAGACTGGAGTCCGGTGTGCGACGACCAGCTTACGCTGTACAACGAGATGGGCAAATTCTTCAGCCGGCACAATGCAGTGGTGGTAGGCATCTCGGTAGATAGCAAATGGAGCCACCTTGCGTTCAGCGAAGAAAGAAGATTTCATTTTCCTTTGCTCGCCGACTTTGAACCCAAGGGCGAAGTGGCAAAGCTGTATGATGTATACAATGAAAAGACCGGGGAAAGTAAACGCGCATTGTTTGTGCTGGACGAAATCGGGTTTATCCGGTGGAACTACCTCTCTCCTGTCGGAATAAATCCCGGTGCAGACGGCATACTCAGTGCGCTGGAAAAAATTGACAACCTCAAAACAAAAAGCTATGACACTTTTGAACCCTCCTATTAACACCAGCGATCACATGTATGGTCACCCGGAGGCACGCATTGAACTCGTGGAATATGGCGACTACGAATGTCCATACTGCGGAAGAGCATACCCGCTGGTGAAAAGCATACAACGAAAACTTGGCAGTGAATTGAAATTTGTATTCAGGAACTTCCCGCTGGCGAAAATTCATCCTAATGCAAGGCCGGCGGCAGTTGCTACCGAAGCAGCAGGATTGCAGAACAGGTTCTGGGAAATGCACAACATCATCTTTGAAAACCAACGCAGGCTGGATCCGGAAAGTCTTTTCGTTTATGCCATTCGTATTGGACTTGACCTGGATGTGTTTAAGCAAGACATCCAAAGGAACGAGCTGATGAAAAAAGTGGAAATGGATTTTGAAAGTGGATTAAGAAGCGGTGTTAACAAAACTCCAACATTCTTCGTGAATGGCGTTAAATTCAACGGCAACTGGGATAATGAAGAATTGCTTGTGTATTTGGAAGAACAGCTTAGGACACCTGTTTATTGAAAGACAAAGGCAGAAGGCAGAGGGCAGAAAAAATTCCCTATGCCTTATGCCCTATGCCTTTTCACGTCTCACGTCTGACGTCTCACTTAATATATCCAAATTCCTTCGCGATCACCGTGAGCAGGTGTTCTTTGAGATCGTCTTCGTATTCCCAGAACATTGCGCCGCGGAGATTGTGTTTCTTAATGTAATCGCATTTCTCCTTGATGGAGCGTTCGTCATCGTAGGAGATGAAAATTTTCTTGTCGGCGTTAAAGATGTAGGGAGATTTCGCAACGTCATCCCAGTACTTCACGAAACCATTTTTGTTTTCGAGGCTATCTTTGATAAATCCGAATCCTCCTGCCCTTGCCTGTTTAACCGTTTTGCGGAACAAACCGTTATTATCGGTAGACGCCATCTCCCAGCCTTTACCATAGAAGCCCATACCCACCACGAGTTTGTTGGCAGGTACTCCGGCATCCAGGAACATTTTGATTGCCTTATCGGTAGAATACTTTGTTGTATCAGGCGAAGAAGTGAACAGGCCGGTATGATGGTTCGATAAAGTGTCGTGACCACCTGCGAAGTCGTAAGCCATTACATTAATAAAATCGCAGTATAACTGCACCTTGTCCATTTCAGTGGTAGAGGGATAATCGACGTTTCCTCCTACTGCTGTGGTGACAAAGTATTTTTTACCGGTAACCTTACCGAGACTGTCGAGTTGCTCGCGCAGGTTTTTGAATAAGATGGTGTAGTTCTGTTTGTCTTCGGGGCGAAACACATTACTATCACCGATCATGCCGGGATATTCCCAGTCGATATCGACGCCGTCGAGGTCGTGTTTGGCAACGATGTCCACCGCACTTTGTGAGAAGTTGCGGTTGCTGGTATCAGTTAAAACTGCGTCGGAGAAATTCTTGCTCCATGTCCAGCCGCCAAGGGAAATAAGTATTTTAAGATCCTTGTTTACTTTCTTTAAATCATTCAGCAGCCTGAAATTGACCGTATCGGTTTTTTCGTTCCGAAGGAAGGCACGGTTACCCTGTACATCTACAAATGCATAGTTGATGTGGGAAATCTTATTAGGATCGATTGAATCGATTTCAGCAAGATCACCGCGAAAGCCGCCCACATATGCAACGATCACGCGTTTATCATCTTCCGGCTGAGCTGGTTGTTCAGAAGAAGTGACGCAGGAAGAAAGATAAAGGCTGGCAACCGTTGCCGCCAGAACGGCGAAGGAGATTCTCATGTTTGAAAAAATTTTCAGGAAATTAAAGAATCCTTCGCATCCTTACTGCTTCTATTTAGGCTTCTTGTAAAAATGAATGATATTCCAGGTTGATCCGTTACTCTTAACGGTCATCGAGCCGCGGCCGATGATCAGGTTTTCGTCGCTTGACGACACGCCATTCACCTGAACTGTTTTAACTGTTTGCAGATTTTTGATCGTTATTTCTCTGCTTGGCCAGAGATTGGCTGCTGGGAGATTCACGATAGCGGGAGACACTGTTGCGTTCATGAATATTGTTTCTACTTCTGCCGGTACGGTGTATGTTGAACCTGACCACCTGACGGCTTTGTATTCTTCACCAATCTTCGACACACGGAATACACCGTTGAACCAAAGACAGCGGTACGTGCCTGCCGAAGGAAACCAGGAAGCGGGAATTACCTGTGCAGAATTATCGGACCTGATGAAGCTAAGTGCATATTGTGGTGTGAGATATTCAACTAGAAACTCAAATCCATCGATTACGAGATCGCCTGCGTCGATCTTCAACACTTTTGCCTGGTTCGCTTCGAAGCGCACAGCACCGATATTTTTTGGCAGCGTAAGTGGTGTGCCGGAAGTGCTTGTCTTAACATGGAAAAACGTAGACTTATACGGTACCGAACGTTTCACACCATTGATGCGGTAAGTCATTGCCTGAACTGTTGGATACTGACCTGTGGCAGCAATGAGGTCGTGATTCTTCGACACTTCAAAGTTCGTGTATTGGTACTTGTTAGTTTTGATCAATAACCGGCTTGATGTAAGCGAGTTCGTAGCATCGGATCCCATGTACACCTGGTTGGGTTGATTGCTCCACAACGGAGATCCCGATATAACTGTGTTAGAACCGAGCCTGTTTGGTACAAACAAGCCTTCGATCATTGCAAAAGCACCAACAAACTTGTTTCCCACGGCAGTTACCGGATCGAGGTTGATGCCTTCTTTTACCGACATTTTTTCGAATCGTCCGCCTGTGAAATTATTGTTGTGCGCATGATATAATACAATTGCTTTTTCGAGACCTTCGAAACCCACATCGGTAAACATATGACCATTTAGCTTTTCAACAGGGTTGGTGCCACCTTCTTTAGTCATTACAACGCCATACCATCCACCAAGTCCGAAAGCGCCCATCTTACCTCGACCGAGTTGTCCGCCAAAAAAGTAACTGCCATAATTCCAGTTACCTGTTCCATCAGTAGTTCCACCGATAGATAATCGTAATTGTGTATAGTTGTGATGAATTGAATTAAACCGTACGCGGTTGTACTGGCAGCCTGTTGGAGCTCCACCTATCTTGTATGCATACACGTGAATGCCGTATTTGAAATCCTTGATTTCATTTACATCTACCTCCGATTGAACAGCGTTTTTCAGAAGAATGCCTGTACCGGAATATGCAGCGTATTCTGCTTCGGTTTTTGCTCCTTTATTTCCGCCGGCAATGATGCCGTAACTCTTTAAACTCTGGAACGGCCCCTCGAGAACGAAACCTGCACCTTTTCCAAAATAGATGTCGCCATAAATTTCCAGGTAAACTTTTTTCACAGTGGTGAGTGGGAGCTTAATAGATCCCTTCACATAATATCCGCCCTGTGGCACCATTACAACCTGGTTTTTCTCAGCTGCTTTAATGGCGGCGAGAAATGCAGAAGTGTTGTCTGTTCCTGCAGAACCGTTCCAGTCGTTTTTCGCGCCGAACCATCTTACGTCGAGCGGTCCGGAGTAAAGTCTTTTATAACGTTTAGAACCGTTGACTATAATGGTTCCATTGTTGTCTGCGCTGGTAACATCTTTTGAATCGTAATAAAAAAGTCCTTCTCTTCCTTTGTCGGTAACCAGGTATGTAGTTGTTGCAGATACAGTTCCGGTACGAAGTGAGGCGAGCGTAATTCGAGTTTGGCTCAGTGCGATTGTAGACAATAACAATCCGCAAATGAGCAGAAGTGGTGATCTCATAAGGGCGTATTTGGTTGCGTTTGGGTACGCGCGCACAGTTATCAAAAAACAATCCAAATTGAAGATGGTACATTCCTTAACCGGTGCGATGCGCGGAATAATGTAACGACGTCATTTCCGGAATTGTTATACATGGTAAGTTGAACACGGCGCCACTACTGCGTGTTACTGCATAAAATGGAGGTTTTTTAATACTATTTTAATAGACAGGAATGTAGCTCCCACCCTTGCGGAATTTCCGATGGAATAGGGATCAACTTTGCCGGAGGGCCGATCAGTTCTTTACAAGCTTCTTAATCACCGTGATGTCGTCTGCAGTCACTTTCACCATGTATATTCCCGCTGGCTTGTTTTCAAGACTTAGCGGAATAGAAGTTGGCCCGGCGGGAAGGTCCTGCGCCCGGTTATAAAACGTAGCCCCGCGAATGTCTATCATACTCACCGTTACCTTCCCCGGCCTTACCAGGTCTACAAGCAGGTTGGCGGAAGAAGTTATGGGGTTAGGAGTTACAGTAAGCGTGACCGCGGGCCTCGCTGCATCGGGTTCTTCCTCCAGCACACTTTTTGAGGCAAGCGAGGTGGTGGCTGTATTCACCTGGCGAATGAACCATTGGTACATGTTCAGATTAACGCCGTCGTTGGCCCCAACTGTACTGGTTGGCTTGTAAAAGTGGCTCGCCTTGAAGTTAGGATCGAATGCACGGCTCCACGCATCGTGCCAGAGGCTGTCGCTGCAATTATATAGCGTTGGTGGATTGATATTTCTCAGCCTTGTATATCGGGGACGTGCAGCACCTGGAACTTTCATAATACTGTCAACCCATTTATTCGACACATTCAAGGCAGGGCCTGTTCCGCAATTGTCGCTTTCGCAGTAAACAAACCACGTTTTCAATTTAGCGAGGCCGATATTCTTTGCGTGGTATCCGCGCGAAGTATTGTTGATGTGTCCATGTTGGGTGCAGAGTGCAACGGGCATGATAGCGGCAACGCGTCTTGCTCGTGTAACACTGCTGGCGGCATATTCAAGTACCATGTTTGCGCCGGTGCTGTATCCTGTAAGATAAATACGACGCGGATCGATGCGATACCTGCCAACCACATAGTTAATTACGTTTTCAACCTCCTTGGCAGTTGGGAAATTATCCTTGACGCCGGGTTGAAGACGGATATACTTGTTGAACTGCGGCGCTACGACAATGTATTCGTATTTAATGCCATTGTATGTCTGCGTGAGATGTGATGTATTTCTTTCAACCCGACCGGGAAATGTTTTATGTCCTGCTGAATCGCCGCCCCGGTCTTTAAATAAGCGACAGAGTTCGAGGCTTGTTCCATATCCTTTTGCAGCTCCTCCGTGGAAGCTGATGATGACCGGATACTTTTTTGTCTTGTTTGCGGTGAGGTAATAGCTGGACGGTATGTATTCAAGCATACCATTAAACATGTTGTTGCCGCCGATATTCAGTCCCGATACTTTTTTCATTTTCATATTGCTGAAATTCCACAGGGGATTCCAGAGGTATTTTTTACCGGTGCTTGTGGTGATGGGATAACGGCTATCGTAGTTAATGCAACTGGTTTGAGCATGGATAACACAGGAGATCATGGCCAGCAAAGGCAGGAGGAATACTCTGTTTCTCATGATGTCTACGGTTTAAATGTGTAATGAATAGAGTATTCTCAGAGGGGGGCGAATAAGGCTCTATGAATATAGGGTTTTTGGAAAAAACAACAAATTAAAATGGCAGAGGGCATTGTATACCAGAGAACGGAGAGCGAAGTACGGGAACAGGGATCGAAATCCTTATGCGGCCATTCTCCTACATTCCTCCGCACACTCTTTACACATGCGGGCGCATTCCTGGCAGTGGTCGTGATCGTGTTTGCTGCATTCGTTTCCACAAGCCTCGCAGGCGTCAGCACAGATCCTGCAGATTTCTTTTGCTCTTTCGCTTCCAAGACTCATTAACTGAGCAGAAGCATAACATATGGAAGCACATTCCATATCGAGTTGAATACATTTTGCCATCATGTGTACGTGCTCTTCTTTTAAACATGAAGATGCACAATGATTACAGATTGCTGCGCAACGCAGACATGCCTGAATACATTTTTCAAATTGATGATATCCGTTCATAACATGAAGTTTTTTTATTAGCTACAAACGGCGTGCCTTCCTGTCATCCTTCATGAACGGTGAGAGGTGAAAGCAATATTGCACTGGATCCCGAACTCCGTTCTCGGTTCTCTGTTCTCCGTTCTCCGATCTCCGTTCTCCAATCTCCGTTCTTTGTTCTCCGTTCTCCCTTCTCCGTTCTCAATTGCCCTAAAAGTGTTATATTAACTCCAAACGCTTTGCATGCGCCTGCTTAATACCATATTAATCCTGTTGTGCTTGTGCACTGTCGGTATGAGCCAGGCTGTGTATTCCATCCGCGTGGAGGGCAGTATCAATCCTGCAACTGCATCATACATTAAGCGCTCAATTAAACATGCAGATAAGAACAATGCGGAGTGCCTGATCATTCACCTGAACACACCCGGAGGACTACTAAAATCAACGCGGCAGATTGTTAGTGACATTCTTTCGGCTCCTTTGCCCGTAATAGTGTATGTGTCTCCTTCAGGATCGCACGCGGCATCAGCCGGGGTGTTTGTAACGATGGCCGCACATGTTGCAGTGATGGCACCGGGAACAAATATTGGTGCGGCTCACCCGGTAGCGATGGGTGGCGGTATGGACACGATCATGAACGAGAAGTCAACAAATGACGCTGTTGCGTTCATCAAATCGGTTGCTGCAAAAAGAAACCGGAATGTAAATTGGGCAGAACAAGCCGTACGCAGAAGCGTTTCGATCACCGAAAAAGAGGCCCTTGAAAATAATATCATAGACACGATAGCCGTGAACCAGGACCAACTGCTTACAATGCTGAATGGAAAAACTATTGAGCTTGACGAAGGCAGTAAGACGATTCGTGCATCAAATGCAGCCGTAAATGATGTGAAAATGACTTTCCTGGAAAAGTTCCTGAACCTGATCAGCGATCCAAACATTGCCTACATCCTCATGATGCTGGGCGTTTATGGGTTACTGTTTGAGCTTTACAGTCCGGGAGCAATTTTTCCCGGCGTTCTTGGAGGCATTTCGCTTATACTTGCGTTTTATGCCCTTAATGCGATGCCGCTGAACTATTCGGGCCTCGCATTGATTTTATTTGGTATTATTCTGTTGTTGCTGGAAATAAAGGTGACGAGTTATGGTATGCTTGCGATTGGTGGAGTGATCAGTCTTTTTCTCGGCTCCTTCTTCCTGCTCGACGATGACTCCTCCTTCGAAATACTAAAAATTTCGCTGAATGTGATTATAGCCGTTACGATATTGTCTGCTGCTTTCTTCCTCTTTATCGGGTGGATGGGATTGCGTGCGCAGAAAAATAAACCTACATCGGGCAGCGAAGGCATGATCGGCTATACAGGCACAACGATTACCAAACTAAACCCCGATGGCCTTGTTCTGGTACACGGCGAAACATGGAACGCAGAAGCAATCACTCCGCCGATAGAAAAAGACAAGAATATAGTGGTGCGGAAAATGGCGGGATTGAAGGTGTGGGTGGAGGAACGTGAGAGGTGAGAAGTGAGAAGTGAGAGGTGAAAGGTGAAAGGTGAAAGGTGAATTGAATCATTAAATAATATACTATGGAGCAGATTCCTGTTACGACGATTGTTCTCTTGTTGTTTATCCTGTTTATCCTGATGAGCGCAGTACGTATTCTGAATGAATACGAACGTGGCGTCGTGTTCAGGCTGGGCCGTGTTTTGCCGGCCGGTGCACGTGGTCCCGGTTTGATCCTGCTGATTCCGTTAATCGACAAAATGGTGAAAGTGAGCCTGCGTACCGTAGTGATGGATGTACCCCCACAGGATGTAATTACTCAGGATAACGTTTCTATCAAAGTAAATGCTGTAGTGTACTTCCGGGTGATGGAACCGCAGAAAGCAATCATCGAGGTTGAAAATTACCTGGTGGCAACGTCGCAGTTGTCACAAACAACTTTAAGAAGTGTGCTCGGACAATCGGAACTCGACGACATCCTTTCGCAACGTGAAAAGATAAACCACAGGCTTCAGCAGATCATCGATTCACAAACAGAACCCTGGGGCGTGAAGGTGACTCACGTAGAAGTGAAACAGATCGACCTTCCCCAGGAAATGCAACGCGCCATGGCACGCCAGGCAGAAGCAGAACGCGAAAGAAGAAGTAAGGTGATATCTGCCGAAGGAGAATTCCAGGCATCACAAAGATTATCGGATGCGGCAAAAATTCTGAGTGAGCAGCCGAGTGCCCTTACACTGCGTTATCTTCAAACGTTGAGGGAAATAGCCGGTGATAAGAATTCAACAACCATCTTCCCGATCCCGATAGATATTCTTAAGCCCTTCATGAAAATATCAGACGACCAGAATACATTAAGCAGTTAGTTCTACTTCAGAATACGCAGGTACTGAACCCATGGGCCCACATCCGAAGCGTAACGCTTTGCAATCACGCGCATGATCTGCGAATAATGACTTAGATCGTGTACCACCCAGGTTGAGAATAGTTGCGAAAGTTTCACAACGCCAAAATCGGGATGCAGTCCTTTTTTTTCAAAATCTGCATCAACGAGGTTTAGTGACTTTATTTCAATCAAAGCAGACGTTCTTGTTTGTTTAAATAGTTCAAGCAGTTCGTCTACTTCCTTGTCTTTATACAACTGGAACTGTGCAAACCTGTCGAAGGAAGGAAATACTATCTTCTCTCCTTCTGCCAGAAGGTGTTTGATTCTTTTTAGCCAATTGTTCGTGTCGCAGTACACCAGGTGCCCGAGTACATCGGGAACGTTCCAGGTGTCCCCGCCTTCGTTGCTGCGTGTCCATTCCGGAGATAATCCCTGCAGCAAAGCTTGCAAAGAATGAGGAGTACGCTCAAGGATTTCGAGCGATTTTTCGTAGCTGAAGTTCATGAGATGGTTTCAGGTTTATAAATCAAGGCTTTTCAGACGCAATTTTCTCCACTGCATCCTGCACTTCTTTATTTTTCATAAACAGGTTCCATGGTAACCCTGTTCGATAATTTTCAATCATCACCACTATAGGACCCTGGTTCAAGCCCATAAATATTTCTGAACGCCAATTTTCACCGAGGTTAAAAGCGTCGTAGAATCCATATTCTCCCCAGGCAAATTTGCCGTAGTTATGGTAATAATTTTTCAGCGCCGCCATTGATTGCTTTGGCGTGTAGGGAAACGAGGCCAGCGCACCAGTGGGTGTAATTTTCCCATGGTCCTGGTGTTTCACCGGTTCGTCGGCCTGGTAGCTCCACAATCCATCACTGGCGGTAAGTCCCCATGCATCGGGTCCATAGCCCAAACGATTCTGAGGATTTTCCAGGCAGTATCGATAATTAATCAGTGCAATGTTGCGATTATTCTCAAAATAGTTGGTGTAAGCATCGGTTAGTTTGTGTGGATCCAGGCCCAGGAAGGAATAATGAACAAAGAAGAGGGGCCCGCCATTCGACACGCCTACTTTCAACGGTATTCCGAAGTAAGTTTTTCCATTCTGAAACATCTTGCCGTCTTCCGTTTGTCCCCATCCCGCACGATATTCCTGCGCTTCTTTGCTCTGGCTTGCCCAACCACTATAATATAAACTCGCGGGAACGGCGTGAGTTGGTGAACTGATAGCCATAAAATAGGTGATCAATGTTTCGTTCCAGCCAATGAGTTTATGATTCATCACCCATTCCTGGTCGGGCGACCAATGCCAGATGAGGAATTTCCCATCCTGCTCTTTCCTGAACCACTTCCATTCAATACCTCGCCAGATTTTATCAATACGGTCAATAATTTGTTTTTCTGCAGCAACACCGGAATTGAAATACTGTTTGGCAGTAAGTAATCCCTGTGCGAGAAAAGATGTTTCCACCAGGTCTGCACCATTATCTGTCGGACCAAAAAATGCTTCTGTTTTGCCGGTTTTTCCATCGATGAAGTGGGCAAACGCTCCATGATACTTATCTGCTTTTTCAAGAAAGTCTAAAATTTTCCGGAAACGTTCCACGAGCTGTTGGCGTGTAATAAATTTCTTTTCTGCCCCAACAATCAGCGTCATAATACCAAAACCGGATGCGCCTGTTGCAATCATGTTTCTTCGTCCATGAATATTTTCGAGTGCAAGGCCACTGTTTTTTTCGGCTCCTTCCCAGTAATAACGGAAATGTGCCTCCTGCACCATGTCGAGCAATTGATCGTCGCTCAGAGGCCTGGTTGAAGCGTTTACAATATTGGAAGCAGGCGACTCATTATACCGATAGTCTAACAGCGCAATTTTGTAGAAGAATTTCTTTGAAACGGTATCTGTGAAGTCGGCATATCGGGAAATATAAGGCGACTGCATACCTACGGGATAAAAGAGTTTACCATCGGTGGAACGATACACTTTTATATACTTCACCGCCGTGTCGGTAATTGGCTGCCATGTAATGTCTACGTGTTTTTCAAAACCCTTTGCCGAAGTGAGTTGAGGTTTGGCACTGATACGTACATCAGCATTTCGCGACATCTCTACCTGGTCGATAAAGAGTTGATGTTCTTTACCATCGTTGCTGTTTTGCTGAAATGCGATTACGTTGGCATTTTCTATTCCGAAACTGCTCAACGGAATGAAAACGTTGAACCATTTCTTTTCAGGCAATTCTTTTACGAATTCGTTAAGTGAAACAAACTTCGGTGCGTTTGAGTCTACCGCCAAACCTACCGAAGGCAATTCTGCAGCAGAGGTTTGGGAATTTACATACATCCGCAGGGTCAGATGTGAAGGGGAAGAAAAGAAATCCTGCCCGCGAATGCTTTTATAAAGTAATTGAGCCTGCCACTTTCCATTTGGTGTTGAAACATAATTCAGTAGCAGGGAATTTCCCGGGGTAAAAAAAATGCTGTCGCTCACCGGCAACTTACCCGAAACATTTTTAACCCACGAATCATTGCTGTAGCTGGTTTTGCTATAGAAATAGCTGCCCTTCATCGGGCTGTTTTCAAAGAAAATCCTGTCGTAGAGTGGCTCCTGGGTAAATACCGTTATCGGGAACAGCAGCAGCAAAGCTGTGAGTTGGGTAGATCTGGACATGAGCGCAAGTT
>JAFAGE010000253.1 GCA_023423015.1 Bacteroidota bacterium | reverse complement strand
GGGAATGGGTGCATTTCGGACTTACGTCGCAGGACATCAATAATACAGCCATACCACTTTCGTGGAAACATGCAGTAGAATTCGAATACCTGCCCTCTTTGCTGAACCTGAACAGGCAGCTCGAATTGCTTGCATCAGAATGGAAAAACATTCCCATGCTTGCACGTACGCACGGGCAACCGGCAAGCCCCACTACATTAGGCAAGGAATTTATGGTTTACGTTGAACGGATCGGAAATCAGGTAGAGCAATTGATCCAGGTTCCGTTTTCGGCAAAATTTGGTGGCGCCACCGGCAATATGAACGCGCACATCGCCGCATTCCCAAAAAAAGATTGGGTGAGTCTTGCAAACGAATTCGTAGAAGAAGTTCTCGGGCTACAAAGGCAGCAGTATACCACGCAGATTGAACATTACGATAACCTGGCGGCGCATTTCGATGCTATGCGGCGCATCAACAATATCCTGATTGATTTTTGCCGCGATATCTGGATGTACATATCCATGGATTACTTCAAACAAAAATTACGCAAGGGAGAAGTTGGTTCATCTGCGATGCCACACAAGGTTAATCCCATCGACTTTGAAAATGCGGAAGGTAACCTTGGAATGGCCAATGCAATTTTTGAACACCTCGCATCCAAACTGCCTATATCACGGCTGCAGCGCGACCTTACGGATTCAACCGTATTGCGGAATATCGGAGTTCCTTTTTCACACACCATACTTGCCTTCAGGTCTATTGAGAAAGGATTATCCAAGCTTGTGTTGAACCAGAAAAAAATAAGCGAAGATCTCGACAATAACTGGGCGGTTGTTGCGGAAGCCATTCAAACCATTCTTCGCCGTGAAGAATACCCGGAACCATACGAGGCTTTGAAAGACCTCACCCGCGGTAATGCTTCCATCAATAAAGAATCGCTGCACAAATTTATTGACACGCTGAAAATATCAGCAGCGGTGAAGAAGGAGCTGAAGAAAATAACACCGGCAAATTATACGGGATTGCGTTTGAAGTGAGCCGTGAGCCGTGAGCCGTGAGCGGTGAGCGGTGAGCGGTTAATATAATTCTCACCTTTCACCTCTCACCTTTCACCTTTCACCTTTCACCTCTCACCTCCTACACCGCCTCTTTATGAATTTCACTGGTGAAATGGAACTGAATATCCGGATTGTTGGTACGTTCGGTATTCAGGAACCATTCGCTTTGCGCCAGGTAAACCAGGTAGCCATCTTTATCTTCTGCAATGTTGGAAGATTTGAACCGAATGAAGTCGTTCAATTTTGCCGGATCATTGCTGCTGATCCAGCAGGCTTTGTAAAATGGAACACTGTTGAATTGAACGGATGCGCCATATTCATGAAGCAAGCGATATTGTATTACCTCGAACTGCAGTTCACCAACACAACCTATAATTTTCTTGTTACCTCCGTGCTGCGTAAATAACTGGGCAACACCTTCATCAGTCAGCTGCAACAAACCTTTTTCCAGTTGCTTCGTTTTCATCGGATCCTTGTTCACCACCTCTTTAAATATTTCCGGTGAGAACGAAGGAATGCCTGTGAAATAGAAATCTTCACCTTCTGTAAGCGTGTCGCCAATCTTGAAATTTCCGGTATCGAACAAGCCGACCACATCGCCAGGGAAAGCTTGTTCTATTACATCTTTTTCGCGTGCAAGAAAGGTGTAAGGGTTGCTGAAGCGAACATCCTTATCGAGGCGAACATGATGGAAGTATTTGTTTCTTTCAAATTTCCCGGAGCAAACGCGCAGAAATGCAATTCTGTCGCGGTGTTTGGGGTCAAGGTTAGCGTGTATTTTAAAAATAAAGCCGCTGAACTTTTCCTCTTCAGGAGTAATCACGCGCAAAGTTGTTTCCCGTTCACGGGGCGCAGGTGCGATACGAATGAATGTGTCCAGCATTTCCTTCACTCCAAAATTGTTGATGGCACTACCAAAGAACACTGGAGCTATCTTACCAGCCAGGTATCCGTTTTCATCAAGGTCGCCATAAACTCCATCAATCAATTCCACATCTTCCCGCAATATTGCAGCATCATTCTCCCCGATTTTCGAATCCAGCCGTTTGTCCGCGAGGTTATCGATAGTTAGCGAATCATCTTCTGACGCCTTGGTGTTGGCTGTGAACAACAGAAGACTTTTACTATGCAGATTGTACACACCTTTGAAATCTTTACCGCTGTTAATCGGCCATGTCATCGGGTGCAGAGAAATCTTCAGTTCCTTTTCTATTTCTTCAAGCAGATCGAACCGGTTTTTACCATCACGATCCATCTTGTTGATAAACACGATTACCGGAGTGTCGCGCATGCGGCACACTTCCATAAGCCTCCTGGTTTGAGCTTCTACCCCATTCACGCTATCGATAACGAGGATTACGCTATCTACGGCTGTAAGTGTGCGGTATGTATCTTCTGCGAAGTCTTTGTGACCGGGTGTATCGAGCAGGTTAATCAGTATGCCCTGGTATTGGAAGCTCATCACACTGGTTGCAACAGAGATACCCCTCTGGCGCTCGATTTCCATGAAGTCGCTCGTTGCATGTTTCTTGATCTTGTTGCTTTTCACAGCTCCCGCCGTTTGAATGGCGCCACCAAACAGGAGTAACTTTTCTGTGAGAGTAGTTTTACCCGCATCA
>JAFAGE010000234.1 GCA_023423015.1 Bacteroidota bacterium | reverse complement strand
ATATACCGTATACCTACCGCGAAACACCGCTGCCGATTGTAGACAATCACATGATCTGCACGGCCATACCGGGCAAGGAATTGATTTATCTCGATGGAACGGATGCCACCTGCGTATTTGGCTCTGTTCCTTCGGCAATTCAAGACAAGGAGGCGATGATTGCCATCAGCAGCAGCGAATACCGCATTGAAAAGATCCGCGTGCCATCGAAGCAGGAGAATGTGCAGGTAGATTCTGCTGCGATAGAATTAAAAGATGGTGCGATAACCGGTTCTATTCACCTCAACACCCGGGGCTATTTCGCCACGAATATGCATGCGGTGCTCAGCACGATGCGCTCTACTGATAAGGAAAAGTTTTTCAAGGATATATTCAGCCGCGGTTCAAACAAGTTCAACCTCGACGAATACGAAGTGATTGACAGCAACAATATGAACGAACTGGCCGTACGCTCGAAGTTTACCTTGAGAGATTATGCAAGAAAGATTGGTGACGAATGGTACATCAACCTGAACCTTCAGCGCTTCTACGAACACCAGGAGATTGATTACCCGAAGAGGAAGATACCGATAGAGATGGATTTCCTGTTTACAAAGAAATATGTAACAAAGCTGAAAATTCCAGATGGATATGAAGTGAGCTACATGCCGGAAGTGAAATCGTACAGGAACGACGTGTGGGGATTTGCGGCTGAGTATAAAGTAGAAAATGGTTACCTGGTGTACACCATGCAGTTCGAGAACGATCACCTATTCCTCACCAACGATCGTTTCCAGCAATGGAACAAAGTATTGGAACATTTATTCCCCCTGTATAAAGAGTCTGTCATCTTAGCTAAAAAACCCTGATCTTATGCTGCGTTTAAAAACGTATTTAGTAGTTGTGGCGGTGTTTGCCACGGCGATTGTACATGCGCAAACGGTGCCTGCCATTGAACACGAACAATGGAGCGCCACCCCTGGTCTACACAAAATTCCTGCAGAGCTTGAAAATGAGTCGGCCGTTATAGTGCTCGACAAAAGAAGAGTTGAATTTATAGACGTGAAAGACGATCAGCTGGTGTATCGCACACTGCATCGCATCGTGCACGTAAACGACGACCGTGGCATTGAATCGTTCAATAAGATATACCTGCCGGTGAGTGAAAAAGGATTGATCGTAGACATTAAAGCAAGAACCATATTGCCTAATGGAAAGATCATCGAGCTTAACCAGAACGACATCAAAGAGATAAAGGAAGATGACGTGACCTATAAAATATTCGCGCTCGAAGGTTTAGTAAAGGGATGCGAGATAGAATTCTATTACACCTACAACAGCAACTTTTCATTTTTCGGAAGAGAAGTGTTGCAGGGCGCGTACCCGCTGATGAATGCTGAAGTTAGCGTGGTATCTCCCGCACGCCTAGTGTTTGAAATGAAACCATACAACGGCCTGGGTGCAACGAAAGACACGGTTGTGGGGGGAAAAAGATTTGTGACCATCCAGGCAAATGACATTGACGGTATAGATCAAGAAAAATATTCGATGTACACCGCCAACCTGAAACGCGCAGAATACAAACTGGCATACAATAAGGCAAGAAGCAGCAGCGAACGCTTATTTACGTGGAACGACCTGGCAAAGCGTCTGTATAGCATGTACAACGAGTTTAGCGAAAAAGAACTGAAGGCCGTGAAGGATGTGGTTAAGAAAAACAACTGGACGCAGTTGACTACCACGCAGCAGAAGATTGTAGCGGTAGAGAAATTATATAAAAGCACCATCGCCTCACGGGATGACATCAACAGCGACCAGGCAGAAAACATCAACTGGATTCTGAATAACAAGATCGGCAGCGAGCGCGGCATGGTTAGGCTATACTCTGCCACCTTCACGCTATTGAATATTAATTACGAGCACGTGATCACCGGATCGCGCGAAAACTATGTGCTGGACCGCTCGTTTGAGAACTGGGTGAACTGCAATAACGCACTCATTTATTTTCCGGAAACGCAGAAGTTTATGGCACCCTCGGCATACAACGTACGTTATCCATGGATAGAACCATCGTGGGGAGGTACGCTGGGTGTGTTTTGCAAGCCTACAACCATCGGAAGCTTCACCAGTGCTATTGCCTACCTGAAGCAAATCAACCTCGAACCCGCATCCAACACACAGATGAACATTGAAGCCGAGGCGGAATTGAACGCATCGCTTGATACACTGCAGGTGCAGGTAAAGCAGCTACTGTCGGGCTATTCGGCAACGGCATACCGCAGGTTGTTCAACTTCAATTCTGAGCAGGATGAAAAGGAAATGATCCGCAACATGGTGCGCCACAACCTGGGCACAGAGAAAATTCTCACCTCAACCATCGAGAACAGGGAATTTGATCATCTCACCGACAACAAGCCGTTTGTGTTTGCCGCAAAGGTGCAGGCACCGGGCATGGTGGAGAAAGCAGGCAACCGCGTGCTGATAAAGATCGGCGAGCTGATTGGTCCGCAATCGGAGATGTACCAGGAGAAGAAGCGCAAGATGCCGCTTGAAATTGAGTACCCGCACGTACTGGCTCGAAAGATAAAATTCCATATACCCGCCGGCTACCGCATCAAAAACCTCGACGACCTGAAATGGAACGAAGTAGTGAAGGAAGATGGCGAAGTAACCATGGGATTTGAAACCTCATTGGAAACAAACGGAAACGTAGTAACCATCAACGTTGTGGAACAATACAACCGCATCAAATACCCCACCACGCAGTACGAGGAGTTCAGGAAGATCATTAATGCCGCAGCGGACTTTAATAAGGTTGTGCTGGTGTTGGAGAAGTGATTTAATTGGCAGATGGCAGATGGCAGATGGCAGGTGTCAGGTGGCAGGTGGCAGATGGCAGGTGGCAGGTAGCTAGCTTCAGCTAGCATTGTAATTACGGCATATCCATTTGTCTCCCAGTTTTCGCAATACGCTGGTTGACTATTCTTAAAATTCGGATCCCTCGCCGTTGAAAGTGCCGGCGCTGGTTCCAAGGCTACTCCGTTCTACAATTATTTCCGTTCTCCGTTCTACGCTCTCCGTTCTACTCAGATTTCATTCTCACAAGCTTTACCTTCTGCTAAGCAGTCGAGGTTGAATATTGTTGTGTCGGCTATGTTCTTCAGTGCGGTGTCGGTTAGAAAGCCCTGGTGGCTGGTGATGAGCACGTTTTTGAAAGTGAGCAGTCGCGAGATGACATCGTCTTGCAGTATGTCTTCGGAGCGATCGTAGAAGAAGAGGTTGGCTTCTTCTTCGTATACATCGAGGCCAAGGTAACCGATCTTGCCCGACTTAAGGCCGGCAATTACATCTTTCGTGTTTACCAGGCCTCCCCTGCTGGTGTTGATGAGCATGATGCCCTTTTTCATCATCGCTATAGATTCTGCATTGATCACATACTTCGTATCGGGAAGCAAGGGAAGATGCAGGGTGATGATGTCGGAATTGCGGTACAATTCTTCCTTTGTAGTGTATACCAGGTTGTACTTCTCTTTAAGTGATGCGTCTTCGTAGGGGTCATAAGCAAGTATGTGGCATCCAAACCCGTGCATAATGCGGGCTACTGCAGCGCCTATTTTTCCCGTACCGAGTATGCCAACGGTTTTGCCATTCATGTCGAATCCGGTGAGGCCGCTCAATGAAAAGTTCAGTTCGTGCACGCGGCTGTTGGCGCGGATGAGCTTCCTGTTTAATGCCAGCATAAGCGCAACAGCGTGTTCCGCCACGGCATAGGGCGAATATGCCGGCACCCGCGCGATGCGCATGCCCGATTGTTTTGCATAAGCAATATCCACATTGTTGTAGCCCGCCGAGCGGCATGCAATCACCCTAACTCCCGCCAGTATTAATTTATCAATTACACGCGCACTCACGTCGTCGTTTACAAAAACAATCACTGCTTCGTAGCCATCTGCAAAGGAGGCGGTGTCTTCGTTAAGAGCCAGCTCCACAAAACGTATGTCGTGCCTGCCGGCATTGGCCGCAGCAATTGTAGCCCGCTCGAACTCGTAAGTACTGTACATTATCACACGCATCAACTCCAGTTTTTTCTAAAGATAAGAAGGAGAATGAGAAGGAAGGGCGGAGAGCGGAGGGAGGAGGGCGGACCTGTCCGCCGAAGCTTCAGCGTAGGAGGAGGGCGAAGAATGAGGTTGAGGATTTATAAAAACTGTTGTGTGATAAACCACGCAATAGAATATGTTGCCACCAACACTCCAACTATCAGGTAATATGAAGATAGTCATATATTTGGTTTACATATTTATTCTTAGCTGCTAAGTACATCTGGAGATTTCATCAAATCATATTCTTGCCAACATTATTCATTTAAAGCGCCGAAGCGTGAAATATACCCTGCTTCTAAACCTGTGCCTGATTTTCGCTTCACTTCTTGCTGCGCAGGATACAACTTCGCCACGGCCGTTTATTGAAAAAGGTATTGATGTGTGGCGCATTCATTCCACTACTATAGGAGAAGATTTCACTGTGTACGCACTTAAACCTCCCGGGTATGATACCTCTAAACAAACTGTGGGCGTACTATACATGACGGATGGCGACTGGAACATGACCGTAGCTATGAACTGCTTTAACATGCTGCGCCAGGATTATGACACGCACGAACCGTTGATCGTGGGTATCGGGTATGGCACGGGCGAGAATAAACGAGTGCGCGACCTCGATCCGGAAAATGGCGGCCCTAAGTTTCTCGAGTTTATAGAGAAGGAGGTGATGCCGTTTGTTGCTAAGAAATACAGAACCAACGATGAACGTGCCATCTACGGGTATTCCATGGGGGGCATGTTCGCCACCTACGTGTTGTTTACCAGGCCAGAGCTTTTCGATAAAGTGCTTATTGGTGCACCAGGTAATAACGGCCGCCTCTTAATGCCGGCAGCACGGGCCTACAAAGGAAGTGATTTGAAAAACGAAGTGTTTGTTGGAGTGGGAGCGTTTGAGCGCGAAACAACGGCTAATGTCGATTCATTTACCACCTACATGAAGCAGAAGAAGTATCCGGGCTTAAAAATTCGTTCAAAAATCACACCCGAAGGTGGGCATGGCGCTGCGCTTGCACAAGTGATGCAATACGCATTATTTTATAGCTACTGCGTACATCATACTCCCGTAGCTGCAAACCCGGCAACCTATTCGCGCTATACCGGCAACTATGTGTATTATGAAAATGGGAAAGCAGTTGAAGAGGTAAACATATTCACTAAAAACAACAAGCTTTATTTTACATGGAATAATTCACGCGTTGAACCCGAAGAACTTCTTGCATCGGAAAATAACACATTCTTCACTCCGGCCGCTGAGCGACATACTTTTCGCTTTACAAAAGTAAACAACAAATACGCGCTGATCATTCAAGTTGCAAACGACAAGGAGTACGTTTGGGAAAAGAAATGAAAGCGATGTGACAGCGAAGTTTCAACATAGGCGAGAATGAAATCCATGTCCCGTCTGCCATTTCACATTTCAACTCTCCCAATTGTAATATTCCCGCCCTTTCCTGCATCTAATAGTTAAATCCCAACTTGAAACAAAATGGATGAGGAGCAATTCGTACGGTTGATAGATGAGCACCAGGCGGTGATACACAAAATTTGTCGCGTATATCGCTCTACGCAGCACGACCGCGAGGATCTGTTCCAGGAAATTGTACTGCAGCTATGGAAGTCTGTGACGGGTTTTGAAGGAAAATCGAAATTCAGCACCTGGATGTATCGCGTTGCGCTCACAACTGCACTAACTGCTTTCAGGAAGAAGCAGCTAGCCATTGTGTATACACATGAATTACCTGAACACCCGGCCGGCAGCGGCCATTCGCCCGCTCAGGAAACATTAATGCACGCAATTAGTCAACTGAGCGACGCCGACAAGGCAATCATCACACTATACC
>JAFAGE010000427.1 GCA_023423015.1 Bacteroidota bacterium | reverse complement strand
CAATTACCCTTATCTTTGCGCTCCAAAAAAAGCTTAGATGAAGGTCATGAAATTTGGCGGCACCTCTGTAGGCAAGCCGGAAAGAATGCAGCAGGTGAGCGAATTGATAACAAAGGGTAATGAACCCGTTATCACCGTACTCAGTGCACTCAGTGGAACAACCAACGCCCTTGTTTCGATAGGTGATGCTATGGCTGCCGGAAACAGGCAACAGGCGAAAGAAAATATCGATAAACTTGAAGCACACTATCAGACCTTCATCGCCGAACTCCTGAAGAAAGAAACTACGCTTGCAAAGGCGAAGAATATCGTATCGGAGCACTTTGAATTTCTCAACATCATCCTTAAAATTTCTTTCAGCGAAGCGTTGAGTAAAGATATTTTAGCCCAGGGCGAACTGCTTTCAACTAAAATATTTTCTACATACCTCGAAGAAAAAGGGATTGAACACGCATTATTGCCTGCACTTGAATTTATGAGCATCGATGCAAACGATGAGCCCCAGGTACCCTCTATCAAACAAAAGCTCACCGCGCTGCTGAAACAGCACGAAGGCAAAAAACTGTTCATAACGCAGGGATATATCTGTCGAAATGCCCGTGGGGAAGTAGACAATCTGAAACGCGGAGGTAGTGATTACAGCGCATCGCTGATTGCTGCTGCCATACAGGCGTCGGTTTGTGAAATCTGGACCGATATTGATGGAATGCACAATAACGATCCGCGTATCGTTAAAAAAACGAGGCCTGTTGAACAGTTAAGTTTTGAGGAAGCTGCAGAGCTTGCTTATTTCGGCGCCAAAATTTTACATCCCGCCTCTATCTGGCCTGCCCAGCTTTATAAAGTGCCGGTGAAGCTGCTCAACACGATGGAGCCTTCAGCAGCTGGAACACTGATCACCAGCGAAGCCGGATCAGTGGGCGTAAAAGCAGTTGCTGCCAAAGACGGAATCACTTCAATCAACATCAAGAGCAGCCGCATGTTACTTGCTTACGGCTTTCTCAGGAAGATTTTTGAGGTGTTTGAAAAATACCGCACATCGATCGACATGATCACTACATCTGAAGTGGCGGTATCAGTAACAATCGACAGTACAGTTAACTTGAAACAGATCGTTAAAGAACTGGAGCCGTTCGGAATCATCAGTGTTGAAAGCGACCATGCCATTATATCTGTTGTTGGAAACGAACTTGTGAAAACTCCCGACGTATTGAAGAAACTTTTTGAAGCATTGGCAGAAGTTCCTGTGCGCATGGTTAGTTACGGAGGAAGCAAACACAATGTATCGCTCCTGGTTCCTTCCGCTGACAAAACAAGAACCCTTCAGTTGCTGAATAAAGGATTGTTTGGGCTTGATTGATTCAGGACGAAAAAAGCACTTTTAAATTTTGGCAGATGGCAGATGGCAGGTGGCAGGTGGCAGATGGTGCCGCCCTTGTAATTTCCGTTCTCCGCTCCCCGTTCTTCGTTCTACATTATAGCGTTTTCATCCATTTTACCATCCGGTCAACCCAGCTGATTTCGCTTGCTTTATTTACCAGGCCGAACCCATGGCCGCCGGATTCATAGATAAGTAATTCGGCGCTTACTCCTTTTTCTTTGAGAGCATCTGCGTAAACAAGGGAATTCTTCACATTTACCCAGTCATCTTTTGCGTGCACCATAAAAGCGGGAGGTGTTCTGGCAGTAACCTGCAGCTCGTTTGAATACTCGCGAATTTTTTCCGCAGAAGGAGTCTTGCCAAGCAGGTTATCGCGCGAACCGATGTGGCCGATGCTGTCTGAGAAACTAATTACTGGATAGATAAGCACCGAAAAGTCCGGCCGCACAGCGGCTTTGTCTGCTTTACTAAATTTACCGGGCAGGTAAACTTTATTAAAATGTGTTGAAGCAGTAGCCGCAAGGTGACCACCTGCAGAGAACCCGAGAATACCGATCCTGTTTGGATTTATCTTCCACTTCGACGCACTCTGGTGAACCAGCATCAGCGCACGTTGAGCATCCTGTATCGGACCAACTTCGGGATTAGTCATCCAGCGTCTATCCGGCAAGCGGTATTTCAGCACAAATGCAGCAATGCCGTATTCATTCAGTTTTTCTGCTATGTCTTTTCCTTCATGCCCTGCAGCTACCATGCCGTATGCTCCACCAGGAACTACAACAATGGCATCACCTGTCGCCTTTTCAATGGGAGGAAGGTATATGGTGAGGGTGGGTTGACTGACGTGGGTTATTCTGAGAATGCCGCCAGTGGAATCAGCAGTTTCAGTATCGTCATGTTCAATTGAATTTGGAACTTTTCCGTCGTAGAGCGGTATAGCCTGTTGTGCGTTGATGTTTATCATAGACGGTATCAGCATCAGGAGCAATAAATATTTCATCAGGGGATGTTGATGTGAATCTTCCGGTTAATATAAAATCACTTTGAAAGATTCATAAAATATAGTTGATTTGTTTCGCACAATGAAGATAGGTATCGAATCGCAAAGAATCTTTCGCAGCCACAAACACGGCATGGATGTGGTGGCAGTTGAATTGATTTCGCGTTTGCAGCAACTCGACACAGAAAATCAGTATTTCCTTTTTGCACGAAATGGCCCTGATCGAACCTGTGTTCGCGAAACTCCTAACTTCCAGGTCAGGCTGATAAAAGGAATTACCTATGGCGACTGGGAGCAGATTTCGCTTCCGCGTGCACTTCGGAAACAACGTCCGGACTTTATACATTGCACAGCCAATACTGCACCAATCAGGTGCCCCGTGCCTCTCATCGTTACCTTGCACGACATCATCTTTCTTCGCGAAACAAATTTTGCCGGCACCGCGTATCAGAATTTCGGAAATATCTATCGGCGCTTTATTGTGCCATATGCAATCCGGAATGCCAGGAAAATTATCACGGTGTCGGAAGAAGAAAGGAAAATTATCATTGATGCGTGTGATGTGGATCCTTCAAAAATGGAAGTGGTGCACAATGCTGTTCACGAAAGGTTTTCGCAGGTTCACGGCGACGACACACTGAATTTGTTTCGAAAGAAATACAGATTACCGTCGGCATACATTCTTCACCTTGGAAATACCGCGCCTAAGAAAAACACTCCTTCCCTGGTTCGCGCTTATGTTGCATATCTGCAGCAGACAAAAGATGCTCTTCCATTAGTGATAGCCGACTATCCCGAACGCCTCGTTCGAAAGTTGCTGCATCCATCTGAAAGCAACATCCTGGAAAAACAAATTATCTTCACCGGGTATGTTCCTGCTTTGGAAATGCCTTTGTTATATGCGGCCGCCACATTGTTTATTTATCCGTCGCTCGCTGAAAGTTTTGGATTGCCGGTACTGGAATCAATGGCAAGTGGGACCCCGGTTATTACCAGCGATATCGGTGCCCTAAAGGAAGTTGGTGGCGATGCTGCGATGTATACTGATCCAACGTCTGAGCAATCAATAGCTGCTGCAATTACGCATGCATTGTCTCACCCCGAAGTCTACAACCGCTTAAAACAAGCAGGATATCTGCGTGCACGAGAGTTCAGTTGGACGAAGTCTGCGCAAAAGCTTCTTTCGATTTACAATCAAATGAAATAAAAAAGCCGGAACATAATTCCGGCTTTACAATTTTAAGTTCCAGATATCAGATAACGAGCATCGCATCGCCATAACTGAAGAAGCGATACTTGTCTTTAATTGCTTTCTTGTATGCTTCCATTGCAAGATCATAACCTGCGAAAGCGCAAACCATAATCAACAGACTTGTTTTTGGCAGGTGCAGGTTGGTGATAAGGGCATCGGCAACGTTGAAATTGTATGGAGGATGTATAAAAATGTTTGTCCATCCTTCGGAAGGTTTCAACAGCTTTTCTGCAGTGTATGAAGATTCGATAGCCCGCATTGTTGTTGTTCCCACCGAGCAGATACGATGATTGCCTTGGATGGCTTTGTTCACAACCTTGCATGCAGCGTCTTCGATCCGGTAATATTCCGCGTCCATCTTGTGTTTACTCAGGTCTTCCACTTCAATCGGCCTGAATGTACCCAAACCCGTGTGCAGGGTTACTTCCGCGAAACGAATGCCCTTAATTTCGAGGCGCTTGATTAATTCTTTACTGAAGTGTAATCCCGCAGTAGGAGCTGCAACAGCACCTTCATGTTTAGCATACACCGTTTGGT
>JAFAGE010000413.1 GCA_023423015.1 Bacteroidota bacterium | reverse complement strand
CAGTATACTGCTGTAAACGATATCGAGATTGACCAGCTCCTTCACCGGCAGCCGATCCAGATAAACGACTCCAACATTTTTGAACAGGTTTCCGGCAAACGCATCCTGATCACCGGGGCGGCCGGATCTATTGGTTCCGAGATCGCGCGCCAGCTTTCTAAATACCATCCCGGGATGGTCATCCTATGCGACCAGGCCGAATCAGCATTGTACGACATACATCTCGACATGCAGGAGCGGTTTCATGATGTAACCATCCGCACTCACCTGGTGAGTATCCGCAACGTTAAAAGGTTGAGGAGGGTATTTGCTATGTACCGGCCACAGTTCGTTTTCCATGCTGCTGCATATAAGCACGTGCCGATGATGGAGAATGATCCGGGCGAAGCGATTCTCACAAACGTACTTGGCACTATGCACGTAGCCGATTTGTCGGTGCACTATGGTGTCGACAAATTCGTGATGATATCAACGGATAAAGCTGTGAATCCCACAGGAATCATGGGTGCGTCGAAACGAATTGCCGAGATTTATGTTCAATCGCTCAACAACCAGCAATCCGGCTCCACGCGTTTTATGACCACGCGCTTTGGAAATGTTATGGATTCCAATGGATCGGTCATTCCACGATTCAGAAAACAGATAAAAGCAGGTGGCCCTGTTACTGTAACTCACCCGGAGATTACCCGGTATTTTATGACCATCCCCGAAGCTGTTCAACTTGTTCTGGAAGCAGCCTCCATCGGTAAAGGTGGTGAAGTGTTCGTGTTCGACATGGGCGAGCCTGTCAGGATCAGCGACCTTGCAAAAAATATGATCAGGCTGGCAGGATTAAAGGTAGATAAAGACATCAAAATAGTTTACACTGGCCTGCGTCCGGGGGAAAAATTATACGAAGAACTTTTAAATAATCGTGAACAGTTGCAGGCTACCAATCACAATAAGATTAAAATTGCCTCCGGTTTCGAATGCGATGTGGTGAAACTGAAATTCAACATACAGCATCTCGCAAATATTGACCACTATACCGATCGTGAAGAACTCATCGCCCGGATAAGAAATATTATTCCCGAATTTTCAATTCAAACCCAGCCTACGAGCTCTCATACTGACTAAACCCCGCATGCAGCAAACAAAGGAAATACATACCCATCAGCACACCATCGACCTGTCGAAGTACACAACAGGCGATTACCGGCCAGGTCCTTTCTGGAAGGTGATGTTATGGTATCCTTTCAATTATTTTCTGCTGCATTCTTCATTGCCATGGCCTTCTTCGCTGAAAGTGTTTGTTCTTCGCCTTTTTGGAGCGAGAATCGGTAAAACTGTTGTCATTAAACCGCGAGTACGGATAAAATATCCGTGGAAATTATCAATCGGCAATTATACATGGCTTGGTGAAGACGTTTGGATCGACAGCCTCGACACTGTCGACATCGGAAGCAACGTGTGCCTTTCTCAAGGCGTTATGCTGCTCACAGGCAACCACGATTATACCGATACCGAATTCGCACTTCGCCTCGGGCAGATTACTTTGCAGGATGGCGTATGGATAGGAGCGAAGGCAGTTGTTTGCCCGGGTGTTACCTGCCACTATTCATCCGTGCTCACGGTAAACTCTGTTGCCACCAAAGACCTGGATGCAATGAGTATTTATTCCGGAAATCCCGCCACATTCCGCAGACTGCGAAAATCTAATTAGCTTCCCTTTTATTCCGCGCCTTTGGTGCCGGGTCACTGCTAAATCAATTTTGCATGAAGTTGATAATTTCAGCTTTGCTCGCTCTTTTAACGTTCGGCCGGCAAACTACTTCTGCCTTACAGTACGACATCTGCATTTATGGAGCTACTTCTGCTGGCGTAATGGCAGCATACTCTGCTGCGCAAATGGGAAAGAAGGTAATCCTCATTGATCCCAAATCACATATCGGAGGATTAACATCCGGGGGACTCGGTTATACTGATATCGGTAATAAGTATGCGATAAAAGGACTGTCGCTCGATTTCTACAGAAGGATAGGTGCCCATTACGGCAAGTTTGAACAATGGATTTTTGAACCGCATGTAGCTGATTCGCTGTTTCGCGATTATCTGAAAAGGGGTAAAGTAGAAGTGCTGTTAAATCACCGCCTGAAAGGCGCTACAATGCAGGGTACCCGGATAAAAGAAATTGATGTGGACGATACACAGGCACGCCAGATAAAGAAATTAACGGCACATGTATTTATCGATTGCACATATGAAGGCGACCTGATGGCAGCCGCAAAAGTTTCTTATTTCATCGGCCGTGAAGCCAATGACACATATAACGAAACCTATAATGGTGTTCAACTGATGACGGGACACCAGTTTCCTGATGGTGTGGATCCCTATAAGGTGAAAGGAGATAGCACAAGCGGGTTGTTGTGGGGAATAAGTGATCACAAACTTGCGCCGACCGGTAGCGGTGATAAGAAGGTACAGGCATACAATTACCGTATGTGTTTAACTAAAATTGAATCGAACAAAATACCAATCACCAGGCCTCAGGACTACGATCCTTCGCGATATGAATTATTCATCCGGCTTATCGAAGCTCAACCGAATAAAACCAGGCTCAACGATTACTTTATTGTCAGCTCAATGCCTAACGGAAAAACGGATATCAACAATCGTGGTGGTTTCTCCAGCGATATGATCGGTATGAATTATGAATATCCCGAAGCGGATTTTGAAAAACGCGAAGCCATCATCCGCGAGCACGAAAACTATACAAAAGGCTTACTATATTTTATTCTTACAGATAGTCGCATTCCTCCTGCAATGAAGAATGACCTGCAGCAATTCGGATATCCGAAAGATGAATACAGATCGAACAACAATTGGACGCCGCAACTTTATATCCGTGAAGCAAGAAGAATGATAGGTGAATATGTAATGACCCAGGCGAATTGTGAACTTCGCGAGAATGTGAACGACGGCATCGCCATGGCAGCTTACACCATGGATTCGCACAACTGTGACCGGCTTGTTGTAAATGGAATGGTTAAGAACGAAGGCAACGTGGAAGTAGGAGGTGGAAAGCCTTACCCGATTTCTTATCGAGCGATAATTCCGAAAAAATCGGAGTGCACAAATCTGCTTGTGCCGGTTTGTTTATCGGCCAGCCATATTGCTTACGGTTCCATTCGAATGGAGCCGGTGTTTATGGCGCTGGCACAATCAGCCGCCATTGCAGCCTCCATCGCTCATACAAAGAATGTTGCGGTTCAGGAAGTGCAATATTCCGACATCAAAAAGCTGCTTCGTGATAAGCCGTTATTAGATAATTCAGTTGCTGATATCGTTATCGACAACGATGATGAGGGCATAATACAAACCGGTAAATGGAATCGCGTTGCATCAGGCGGATATGGACCTTCATTTTTGTTGAGCGATTCAGCTAACAACGAAGTTCCGTCGGTAACGTTCCAGGCAAAAGTTTTAACGGGAGGTAAATATGACCTATACACTTATATCAACATCGGCAATAAAACTTCTCCAGAAAAAACATATGAAATCACCGGTAAGGCATTTAAACAATTGGTCAAACTTAAAATGAGCGACGTTGTATTTGAAGGACAAACTACCGGAGGCTGGGTAAAGCTCGGTAGTTTTAATATTCCTGTGGGGTTAGCGTCGATCAGAGTCTTCGACCAGCAGCGCCGTCCGGTTATTGCTGATGCAGTTCAGTTAGTGCACCAGGGTGACCGTCGTTAACGCCTCACTATACGCTGGTGTGCAAGTATTGCTCCGCTGCGGTCGCTGATGCTTACCAGGTACACACCGGGTGTAAGCCCTGGTTCATCGAAGGTGAAGTTGTTGTCGCCGCGTGAAATATTCCACTGACGTGCGGATACAACCTGGCCCTTCATATCGAACAATCTTACCTGTGCTCCCGGCTTATCATCTGCCGATACCATTTGCACATTCAGTTTACCCTGGAAAGGATTAGGATAAGCACTGATTGCAGCTGTGCGCACCGGTTCTTTTATACTGATCACGTTCGAGTAGTGTCTGCGTCCTGCAGGTGTGATGGCCGAAATACGATACTGTATGTTTTTTGCAGTTTCAACGTCGCTGGTTGAATACTGGTTAGGAGTTTCTGCTTTCACATTTTTCACAAACTCCCACAGTGTTCCGTTTTCACTTTTCTCGATGTCGAAAGACGAGTAACTCTCTTTTGCAACCCAGTTCAACTGTACGTTGGCATTTTCTTTTTTCCCTTTCAGTGCGAGGCTTGTTACAGGAAGAATTTGTGGCTGGCACTGCGAGAAAGTAATATCGTCGATAGCCAGGTCGTTTCCGCATCCACCGGTAGAGTGGTTGATAATTCGGTAACGAATAGCCGTAACACCTACCGGCAGGTAATAGGTACCCGCAACCCTTACCCATGTAGCCGGGTTCGTTTGTGGAAGTGCGTTAGATACTATTGTGCTGAGGTGTGTGAATGATCCATCGGCGTTATATGATTCTACCTCAAGTTCAAGCTGCGGCAATATCGGGTTAGGAGCACATGTACCCGGAGTATTGATGTTCATCACATAGAAGTACACAGAATACGTATGTGTAGCCGAGAGCCCGAACACTGTATCGCGATAGAATTCACCAGGAGTATAGCTCGCGTTGGTAATCATCATGCGGCCGTCAGTATTGCCGGTATGATCGGGCACATTGTACCATTCAGGTCTTCCCTGGGTCGTGTTGCTCAAACGGTAATCGCC
>JAFAGE010000301.1 GCA_023423015.1 Bacteroidota bacterium | reverse complement strand
GAACCAAGAGGCTGATTGGCATCGAACCTTATGATAGGATCAGCGGGATTAAAAACGTTCTGGGCGGAAGCTATTGCGTAATTGAGCAGCAACAGCAAGGATAAAGGGAGAAATTTTCTCATTTCGTGCGATTAGGTAATAAGAGATTGACGGCCGGGGCCGGGCGTTTCCGCAGGGTAGATAATTTATCAGGAAAGAGGGCGGAGGGTCGAAGGCGATTTTCAACAGAATCATTCACTTTCGAAATTATGATGCACCTGCCGTGTCTCCATCGTGGCTGGCTCTCTCCCGGAGAGGTACAAATCTAACGATTTGTGGCATAATCTTTTTACATGCTCAGGGTAATGAAATTATCCTTCCATGGCGCTGCGAAAACAGTTACCGGCAGCAAGCACCTGTTAACACTGGAAAACGGAAAGCAAATTCTACTTGATTGCGGGATGTTCCAGGGTCTGGGTGCAAAAACACATTCTCTCAATTCTACGTTTGGCTTTGAACCATCAAATATTACCTGGCTGCTGCTATCGCATGCTCACATCGATCACTCAGGTTTAATTCCAAAACTGGTGAAGGAAGGCTTCGAAGGAAAAATACTATGCACCCAGGCTACTCTTGAATTAACAGAAATCCTCTTACTTGACGGTGCGCAGATCCAGGAACACAATGCCGAAGATTCCCGCTACGAGGCATTGTACACTGTAGAAGACGTTCACAAATGCCTCGAATATTTCCGTGTGGTGGAATACAACCAGATTGCTGTGTTGTGCGACGAAGTATCAGTATTGTTTACTCCTACCGGGCACCTGGTGGGAAGCGCTGCCATTCATCTCGTAGTTAAGGAAAACGGAAAAGATACAACCATCAGCTACAGTGCCGATGTGGGTAGAGCACGGCATCCGCTGCTGCAACCGGCATGCGACTTCCCCCAGGCGGAGTACATTATTCTCGAAAGCACTTATGGCGACAAATTTCACGATGTACAATCAAGTAACATCGATGCGCTGCTGAAGTGGATCAAACATACCTGCCTCGAGAAAAAAGGCCAGTTGCTCATTCCTGCATTCAGCGTGGGACGTACCCAGGAACTCCTTTTCCTGCTGAACCAACTTGAACTTGAAAAGAGATTACCTGAATTGAATTATTATGTCGACTCACCCTTGAGCCTGCGTGCCACCACCGTAATTAAAAAGTTCACAAACGACTTCAACGACCGCATCAAGGATATTCTGAAAATTGACGACGATCCTTTTGTTTTCAAAGGACTGAAGTATGTAGAGCTTGTGGAAGACAGCCGCAGGCTGGTGGAGTATACCGAGCCCTGCGTAATCATCTCTGCCAGCGGCACGGCCGATGCAGGACGTGTAAGGCATCACATACGAGACCTGGTATCCAACTCAAACAATACCATACTGTTCTCCGGTTATTGTGGTGAGGAGTCGCTGGGAGGTCAGATGCTCGCAGGAGCAAAACAGGTGGAACTTTTTGATAAAACATTCAACGTACGTGCAGAGATTGGCCAGCTGACGGGGTTGAGCGCGCATGGTGATTGCGACGATCTTTGCAACTTTCTGAATTGCCAGGATCCGAACCAGGTGCGTTCCGTTTTCCTGGTGCACGGTGAGAACAAAGTGCAGGAAGCTCTCGCCGCGCGCCTGAATCGTAAAGGATTTTACCCCGTGCATATTCCTTCTATGCATGAAGAGTTCCCGCTAAATCGTGCGCGTCAGCAAGAGCCTCCGGCTGAACTAAAACAAACCGGTTAGTTAATTTTCGAAATCTGTTCATTGTAATACTTCACGGTTTCTATCACCGATGGAAGATTACCGTTTGGTTCGGTTGAATCGCGTTCGATGTAAATATTTCCGGAAAAATTCTGCCTTTTGAGCTCCTGGAATATAGCCGGAAAGTCAATAATTCCGGTACCTACGCGAACATCCACAAGTTTAGGATTGTCGTATGCAGCAATATCTTTCAGATGAATCGCAATGATGTGCCCATCCAGCTTCTTAACAGCGTCCAAAGGATTGATACCACTTTTCGGCCAATGTCCAAGATCTGCACAAGCTCCGAAGTTTGGATGATCTTTTATTGCTGCCAGCACTGAGTCCGGATGCCAGTATGCACTCGTTCCTTTCCAGTGTTCATGAATAGCCACTTTCATTCCGTAGACTCCGGCAAGGCTGTCTACCTGGTCCCACATAGATACGGGCGGTTCGGCAGTTACAAATTTTGCCTTCAGTTTTTTCGCTGTTTCAAAATCCTTTTTCCATGCTTCCACGGTGTTTCCTCCGCCAAGGTAAACAGAGCCCATTTCGAGGTTGTGGCTGCTGATATATTCATTCAGCTTATTCAGGCCTGCATCTGAAAGTTGCCCGAGTAATGTGTCTTTCAATTCCGGACCCGCGCTATGAAAAGTATTTGCCTCAATCAGCCGCAATCCGGCACTGTCTACCAGGCTTATTGCTGTGGGAAAATTAACGGTGTGAAATGTCCATAAGGCCACACCGAGAGGAGGATTAAAAGCTTTTGCAGTGTCGTTGGCTGATGATTGGTTGGTGGTGATGTTTGATTCATTACATGCTACCGCGAGAAATAATAAAGCAGCAGCAACCATGCCTTTGATTTTTGCACTCATGAAATCGTTATTTGTTTGAGGAACTAAAATAACATTTTGTTTGTCACTCTGTTCTCAAACTTTTTACGGGATTGTTC
>JAFAGE010000300.1 GCA_023423015.1 Bacteroidota bacterium | reverse complement strand
CCGTCTCACGTCTGCCGTCTCACGTCTCACGTCTGCCGTCTCACGTTGGCAAATACACATGAAATGTCGTCCCTTTTCCAGGCTCTGATTCGGCGGTGATGTATCCTTCGTGGTTCATCACTATCTTTTTACAAATGGCGAGGCCGATTCCCGTGCCGGTGAATTCGTGCTTGGCGTGAAGCCGTTGAAACATTCCGAAAATAGTATCGGCATACTTTTGTTCAAAACCAATACCATTATCGCTAAAACTTATCCGCGTATATCGTTCGGCATTTAGCTCATAATCATCTGAATCAATTTCGCTCCGTTTTACTATTTTATGCGATATCCTGATCTCTGGTGTTTTGTCGTTGTACTTGAGTGCGTTCCCGATTAAGTTCGAAAACAGCTGGTGAATCTGCAACTTATTCACCGGCAATTCAGGTAATTTCTCCGAAATTATCCTGGCTTTCTTTTCTGCTATCGATTCATCAAAATCACCCAGCACATCCTGTAATATTTCGTTGAGATCAGTTACTTCAACTTGCATCACCTGCGACATCTGGCTGTATGCAAGAACCGATTTAATCAGCTCAAGCATCCTCGCACTTGAAATCTTGATCTTTTCGCAATAACGTTGAATAGTACCTTCATCATGCAGGTTGCGCGCGATCACATCCGTAAACACATGAATCTTTCGCAATGGTTCCTGCAAATCGTGCGACGATATATAAGCGAACTGCTCCAGCTCCTGGTTGCGTTGTTCCAGTTCCTGTGTGTATTTGCGAATCTGGTCTTCCGCAAGTTTGCGGTCGGTGAGGTCGCGGGTAACTTTTGAGAAACCGATTACCGAGCCGTCGCGGTCATGCAGGGCAGTGATTACGATACTCGCCCAGAAAGTAGTACCGTCTTTGCGTACGCGCCAGCCTTCGTTCAAAGCCTTTCCTGTTAATGTAGCTTCACCGATCAACTGTTCGGGTAATTTCCGGTCGCGGTCTTCGGGTAAATAGAAAATCCTGAAGTTCCTGCCTATTGCTTCTTCTGACGAATATCCTTTTATACGTTCGGCACCAACATTCCAGTTCTGGATTATACCTTTCCTGTCTAATAATATGATGGCATAGTCCTGTATTTCGGACACCATCTTCTGAAAACGCTCTTCGCTTTTGCGTAATGCTTCGTTGCGGAGCTGGAGTTCCTCCGCGTATTGCTTCAGTTGGTCTTCGGCAGACCGGCGGGCGGTGAGATCCCTTGTTATTTTTGCATAGCCAATCACGTCGCCCTTCCTATTGTGGATGGCAGTTAAGGTGATGCTCCCCCAGAATTTGGAACCGTCTTTGCGAACGCGCCAGCCTTCGCGTATCACTCTTCCATTGTCTTCGGCTTCTTTTAACAGCCTTTGCGGCAATCCTGCTTTCTTGTCGCTTTCAGGATAAAAAGTATTGAAATGTTTACCGATTATTTCCGATGCTTCGTACTGCTTAATTTTTTGTGCACCCTTGTTCCATGTTTCAACAATTCCCTCCTTGTTCAAAAAAATGATCGCGTACTCATCAATTTCGGAAATCATTTGTTTGTACCTATCGTCGGAGTGCTCTTTATCGCGCAAACTGTCTGCCAGCCTGACCATCTTACCCGGGTTCTGCTTCATAGTGCTGCTAATTTGTAAAAATTCTGGACAGCTTCTCAATCAGGGCTGATAGGCTTGGTGGTTTAATCTCATAATCTGTAGCGCCTAACTTCTTGCTTTCGTTGATTATTTTAGGATCGGACGACGTTGAATACATAATAATTTTTGCGTCGGAGAGATGGGGAAGTTGCTTAAGTTTTGTTAAGCATTGCAGCCCGTTCATTTTGGGCATATTCACGTCGAGGAAAATAAATTCAGGAACATACATTGGATCCTCGTTCAGCTTATTCAGGGCTTCTACCCCGTTGTTGGCAATAACAAGTGAGATGTTTTTACCTACTTCACCCAAAGCCATCTGAAATAACTCCTGATCGTCCACATCGTCGTCTACCAATAGGCACTGGCTTTTTAAAATATGCATAATCAACGAGATCGGTACAAGATGGCAATTCCGGGGGGCTGTCACACACTGCCAGAAAGCCGGCACCGGCACTACCAGAAACATTACAAATATGCAACAATTTGGCCATTCATGCTCATAGCAGCCCGTTCCACCAGGCAATCGGTCCGCTACGACTTTTCCGTACTTGCCCGGAGCCTGTACAGGCTGTTAGTTTTACGTCCTCTTTTATTCAAATCAAAAAAACTATAATGTCTGAACGCTTCAAAATGCAGCATGTTTTGCCTGAACCTTATAAGGCTTTGGCTGGAATCGACTCATATATCCGTACATCGGGTATTTCTCCAATTAATCGCGAACTGATCAAGATTCGTGCATCGCAGATTAATGGATGCGCGTATTGCGTAGATCTTCACACGAGGGAAGCCCGCCGCCTCGGTGAAACAGAACAGCGCATTTATGTGTTGAGCGTCTGGCGCGAGGCGAAAAATTTATTCAGCGATGAGGAACTGTTGTTAATTGAAATGACAGAAGAAATTACCCTCATACACAGGCATGGGTTAAGTGATCGCTTATATGAAAAAGCTATAGATATATGGGGCGAAGAAAGAACTGCCTATGTAATTTTCGCAATCATCAGCATCAATGCGTGGAACCGTATTGGTGTAGGATTAAATCTTCATCCCGAATTACGTGTACCTGCAACAGTATAGACCTCCGCTTTAGTTTACAATCTGCAAAATTTTTTGAACCATGAAAAGGATAACAACCGCTATCGTTAGCAGCATACTAACGATAGCACTCACATTCCCGGGCATTGAAGCCAAACCCCAGGGAACAGCACTTAATGAAATAAAATCAACCGAAACCATCCGGCCCTTTGAAGTAAAGATTGCTAACAAAGACCTGAAAGAATTACGTCGCCGCATTCTTGATACCCGCTGGCCCGACAAAGAAACAGTGAACGATCATTCACAGGGTGTGCAGCTTGCGCGATTGCAGGAGCTTGTACGATATTGGGGAACCAGGTATGATTGGCGGCAAGCTGAAAAAAAACTGAACAGCTATCCCCAGTTTAAAACCGTAATCGACGGATTGGATATCCATTTTATTCATGTAAAGTCGCCGCATCCCAATGCTATGCCACTGATCATTACACATGGCTGGCCGGGTTCAGTATTTGAGCAGATCAAACTTATCGCTCCGCTTACCGATCCCACTTCATACGGAGGTAAAGCAGAAGACGCATTTGATGTGATCATTCCATCACTACCTGGTTTTGGATTTTCCGGTCAACCAACAGAAGCTGGCTGGGGGCTTGACCGGATCGGTAAAGCCTGGGACGTGCTCATGAAACGTTTAGGCTACACAAAGTATGTGGCACAGGGAGGCGATTGGGGTGCGGGTGTTGTTGAAGCCATGGGAAGACAGGCACCTGAAGGATTGCTCGGCATTCACACCAATCTGCCTGCTGCAGTCACCAACGATGTTGGCGCAGTACTTGGCGGCGCCCCACCGCCCGCAGAATTTACAGAAAAGGAAGTTGCAGCAATCAACGATCTGAAATCGTATCTCATGAAAGGCGGCCTGGCTTACCTCGTAATGATGGGTGCTCGTCCCCAGGCAGTAGGATATGGACTTACCGATTCTCCTGCCGGACTTGCAGGATGGATGCTGGTGCATGGGGGCTTCGAGAAATGGAGCTTTGGCGACGATCCACAACAATTACCAACCCGCGATGATGTGCTCGACAATTTCACTTTGTATTGGCTTACGAACACCGCAACATCTTCGGCAAGAATATACTGGGAAAACCGCGGACGTGATTTAATCAGCGCCACACTCCAGAAAACTGAGGAAATATCCGTACCTGTGGCTATCACAGTATTTCCCGATGAAGTATTCCGGGCACAGGAATCGTGGGCTAGGCAGGCTTTTCCAAAACTGATCTATTTCAATGAAGCTGACCGCGGTGGTCATTTCGCCATGTGGGAATATCCCGAATTATTCGCAAAAGAATTGCAGGCCGCATTCAGAACACTGCGTTAAAGTGAACGGTGAGCGGTGAAAGGGTGAGAAAAATTGGCAATGCCGGCAAACGGCATGTCGGCAATTAAATCCTCTCATTGCTCACCACTCACGGCTCACTCTCGCCTGTTAAATCAACTGCAACGTCTCCTTTATCAGCTCGCTTATCTTTAGTGGAATACCATTGTGCTTTTCACCACACACTTCACAGGCTGATTTTTCATCTTCCATCCGGGTGAGATAAGGCAGAATAAAAGAATCGTAGTGATGTTTTACCAGTTCTTTAAAGTACGCCCTATCGTGCGCATCTATGCGATTCTTATTTACCTGTTCAAGGAACAGTTTACCAAGTTTCAGAATATTGTATAACTCGGCGACCGCGCCGAAATAAAGTCGGCTGTCGTCGTGAGCACGTTTCTGTTCTGAAGTAGCAAGAACATTCATAACGCGCATGATGGCTTTATATCCCTTAAAATACCTGGTTTCGAAAGCCTGAATGCTTCCTGCAAAAAGTTTATACAGGTCAGACACATAAGAGATTTCTTTTTTTATCTCTTCGCGCACCTGCTGGTCGCGGATCTGCTCCTGTGTAATGCTGTTTGCGGCAACCTGGCTTTTTAGTGCCAAGAATAAAAGTATAGCACCTACCAGGCTGCTTATGGGTGCAGTGATGCCGCCGATGGTGTCACCGATCTCCCCTGTATCTGTAAATGACACGATGCCGGCTCTTGTAAATAAAAAAGGGGCGGCAACAATCGCCACCACCCCAACAACTAAAACCAGCAACGCTATTCGTAAAAGATTACTCACTGTAAAACTTATTCCTGTTGATAACGATTGATTAATTCCTGCCCTGCTTTGTCTTCCTTTCTAACGAATGGCCTTATGATAAGCCGGTTTGCGCGTTGATATGTAAAAAAACGGTAGATCCAGTTGCTCATCACTACCAGTTTGTTTCTAAATCCGATGGAATAATAAATGTGGACTACAAGCCAGGTAATCCACGCTGGAAACCCATACATATGAATGTTGCCGGGCAAGTCGGCCACGGCCCCATTACGTCCGATGATGGCGAGATTTCCCTTGTTGAAATAATTGAATGGCAAGAGAGATTTCTGTTTCAGCATGCGCTTAATATTCTTTGCAAGATGTTTCCCCTGTTGTATCGCTGGTTGCGCAACGCCTGGATGACCTTTTGGATATTCCGCAGTTTTCATCAACGCAATGTCGCCTATGGCAAATATGTTGTCAACGTCACGAACCTGGCTATAAACATTCACCAGCAATCTTCCTGCTTCGATTGACGTGCCGGGTATTCCGTCGATAAGGTTTCCCTTCACTCCCGCTGCCCATATTAAAGTATGTGCAGATATTTCTTCGCCATCGTTTAACAGAACATCCTGCCCGTCGTATGCTGTTACCAATGTTTTTAATTTCACTATAATTCCTCTTTTTTCCAGGTAACGTAGCGTCCAGCTGCTAACCTGCGGCGACATCAATGGTAAAACCCTTGATGCGCCCTCTACCAGGTAAATATTCATCTTCGAGAAGTCGATGCCCGGATAGTCGCGGTGAAAGATGTATTTACGCATTTCAGCGAGTGCACCGGCAAGCTCCACTCCCGTTGGACCGCCACCTGCAATTACAATGTTCAGCAATCGTTGTCTCAGCATTTTGTCTGTCGTCATGTTGGCTTGCTCCAGTGCCTGCAATATTTGGCTGCGTAAGTCGAGTGCGTGTGGCATTCGTTTCAGCGGAAATGAATTTTGCATCACTGAAGTGTTCCCAAAGAAATTTGTTCTCGTGCCCGTTGCAATTACCAGGTAATCGTATGAAAGATCACCAATTACAGTGTTGATGATGCGGCTTGTTATATCGACGCCCGTAACGCGCACAAGACGAAAATGAAAATCATCGAAACCACTACTAAACATCTTTCTGAAAGGTTCAGCAATTGCGTCCGGTTCCAGGCCTGCAGTTGCCACCTGGTAGAGTAAAGGCCAGAAACCGTTATAATTCTGGCGATCTAACAACACTACCTGCAAAGGCAGTCCGCGCAGGTGTTTCACGAGGTTTATACCCGCAAATCCACCACCAATCACAACAATGCGGGGGCGGCTTGTTTCAGGAATATTGAGCGATAACTTATCTACATAAAACATACTTCGATGGCTTATGAAATGGGCAAAATCAATTATGCCTATTTCTGTTTGATCAGTTGTATTTCGCAGTGAATCCAAACGTCTTCACTAATCAACACACCACCGGCTTCCAATGCTGCGTTGTAATTCAATCCCCACTCCTTCCGGTTAATTTTACCGTCGATGCTGAAGAGCGCCTTTTCATTGCCGTAGGGGTCTGTGATCTGTGGACCGAATTCTACGTCAAGTTTAACCTCATTCTTTATCCCTTTCATGGCAAGCTCTCCATACATGATGTAGCGACCGTTAGTTTCTGTGGGCACGAGCGTGCTTGCCGTAAAGCGGATTTCCTTGAACTGTTCTGCATCGAAGAAGTCGCCGCTGCGTAAGTGTTCATCCCTCTGCTCAATTCCTGTGTTGATTGATGCGGGATCGATGATGACGTCTACTTCGGCCTGGCTAAAGTCGTCGCCCATCGTGAACACACGCGCATCCACATTTCTGAATGTTCCCCTCACATTAGAGAAAACGAGGTGTTTTACCCTGAATCCGATTTCGCTGTGTGCAGGATCGATAAGCCACTGCGTTCTGGTGGTTGTTTCCATTGCTTGCATGGTAAATAATTTTTATAGTCAATTTATCACCATGACGTTGCCATAGTCAAGCGATAATCGGTTAAGTGGACTATCTGTTTCCCGGAACGGTCGGAAATCAACACGGAGCAATATATACCTGTTCACCGCCTCATTCGTCCACTTCAACATCAAACAGGTTGACAATCGGATCTGTGTGCAATAAGTTCGCCAGGGCCCAAATTTTCTCACAGCGATTATTTGACTACTATGGCGAGCAGGATTGCAAAGCACTGGATCAATAACCAGTGGATAGATAACGGAGTTCACCGCGACAGCATCGACCCGGCTACGGGTGATAAAATTGGCGAATATGCAGATGCTGGAAAAGATGAAGCAGCTTTGGCAATTGCTGTTGCACGCGAAGCTTTTATGATCTCGGATTGGAAACGTAACAGGCAGCTGCGTTACAGGATACTCAATCAGCTTGCGGATCAGTTTGATGCATACCATAAGTCGTTAACCGAAATGCTGATGCTGGAAAACGGAAAAGTTCGCCGCGAAGCGGAATTCGAAATGAACCTTGTGGCGCCCAAGCTCCGATACTACGCAGCTTTGACGCTCGCTGACTACGGTCGCGCCCTGGAGGTGAAAGAAGGATCGTTCAGTGTTACCTTAAAAGAAGCGATAGGTGTTGCAGGCATCATCGCCCCCTGGAATTCGCCTGTGGTGCTGATGGTTCGCTCGCTGGCGCCGGCACTTGCAGCAGGTTGCACCACGGTAATTAAAATGCCTGCGCAAACGGCGCAAACAAATGCGTTAATGAGCGAAGTGTTTGAATCCGTAAAAGATGTACCTCCCGGCGTTATCAACCTTTTTACAGAATCAGGCAACGATGGTGCCGCCCTGATGATTGAATCGCCACACGTACCTGTAATCAGCTATACTGGCAGCAGCAGAACCGGCCAATTACTCATGCGCAATGCAGCTCCGCAATTGAAACGCCTCAATTTTGAACTGGGAGGTAAAACGCCTATGATCATTTTCAACGATGCAAATCTCGATGTAGTAATTCCTACCCTTGAGAAAGCCATCACCGTATTTTCGGGGCAGTTCTGTATGACTGGAAGCAGAATACTTGTACAGAACGGTATTGCTGACAAACTCAAAGCAAAACTCTCGGAACGATTGCGCAATGTGAAGGTTGGTCCTGCTGCAAAAAAGGATAGTGATATGGGCCCGTTGATCGACAAAGCAAATGTTGCTCGGGTAGACAAAATAGTTCAGGATGCCATTGCCCAGGGCGCAGAAGTGCTGGTGCGTGGTGGAGCAGTTAATCATGCGCAATATCCCAACGGGGCATATTATCAGCCTTCTTTATTGGCAGTAGCAGACAATTCAATGAAGATCGTCCAGGAAGAAACCTTCGGCCCGGTGGCAACGGTGCAGGTATTTGAAACTCCTGGAGAAGCCATTCATCTCGCTAACGACACGGTATATGGATTAGGCGCTTCGGTGTGGTCGCGCGATGTAGATCTTCCGCTTCGTGTTGCACGCGAAATCCAGGCAGGCACTGTATGGATCAACAACTGGGCGCAGGTGTTCGATGAATTCGAGGAAGGCGGTTACAAGTTCAGTGGAATTGGACGCTTAAACGGCGTTGACGCATTACATGCTTTCACTGAGCACAAACACATCTTTCACCATGCAGGCACTCTGCAGTCTGCAAACAAATAAGCGATGTATGAAAAATGTTCCTTTCGAAAAGATACAGCTGCTGATCATCGGCTCCGGCATGGCCGGATATACCGCAGCAATCTATGCAGCACGGGCAAACCTAAATCCGGTACTTTATCAGGGAATGCAACCCGGGGGGCAGCTGACCATCACCACGGATGTTGAAAACTACCCCGGTTTTCCGGTCGGCATCCAGGGTCCCGACCTGATGGTGGAATTCGAAAAGCAGGCTCAGCACATGGGTGCCGATATTCGCTATGGACATGTGTCGCGCGTGGATTTGTCGCAGCAACCATACCAGGTGTGGATTGACGACGAAAAGATGATAGAAACCATTGCCATCATCATTGCATCCGGTGCATCTGCAAAATGGCTGGGTTTGGAAAGTGAAAAACATTTCACCGGTATGGGAGTAAGTGCATGCGCAGTGTGCGATGGATTCTTCTTTCGTGGCAAAGACGTTGCCGTGGTTGGTGGTGGCGATACCGCGGCGGAGGAATCTTTGTTTTTGTCGAAGCTGTGCACAAGAGTTCACCTGCTTGTAAGGCGCGACGAGATGCGGGCATCACGAATAATGCAGGATCGTGTAAAAAGCTCTGAGAACATTACCATTCATTGGAATACTGAAACTGACGAGATACTTGGTGACAAAGCCGTGGAAGCTATTCGAACGCGGAACAATTTTACCGGCAAAAAAAGCATTATTCCTGTTGCGGGCTTCTTCGTTGCCATCGGACACAACCCTAATACGGAAATATTTAAAGGATTGATTGATATGGATGATACAGGATACATCAAAACTTTAAATAGAAGTACTCTTACGAATGTGGAGGGAGTGTTTGCTGCCGGCGATGTGCAGGATAAAATATATCGCCAGGCTGTTACTGCTGCGGGTTCCGGCTGCATGGCGGCGCTCGATGTCGAACGCTATCTCCGGGCAAGGGAACATGCCATGGCTACAAAGAAAAATTTACATCATCAAACCGAACATTTAAACGAAATAATATGAACTGGAAAGAATTGCTTAAAACAATCAGTAACACTCCAACTCCACCACGCAAAGTGGAAAAAACAAATGAAGAGTGGGCCCGCCTGCTTACACCTGAACAATTCAAGGTAACCAGGTTGCACGGAACCGAAAGGCCATTTAGCGGCGAATACTGCGAACTCTTTACACCCGGAGTGTATCAGTGCGTGTGTTGTGGCACAGAGCTGTTTGATTCCACTGTAAAATTTGATTCGCGCACTGGCTGGCCCTCGTTTACCGCACCGGTAAAGAACAATGTGGTGAGATATATTTCCGACAACAGCTATGGCATGCACCGTGTAGAAGTATTGTGCAATGTGTGCGATGCACACCTGGGTCATGTGTTTCCCGATGGTCCGGAACCAACAGGTTTACGTTATTGCATTAACTCGGTATCGCTCAAAAAAGAAGAAATGAATGCAGAAGCGGAAGTCGGGCCACAACCTGCTTTGCAAACAGCCACCATCGGCGGCGGATGTTTCTGGTGCACCGAGGCGTTGATGAATGAACTGGAAGGAGTAACCAAAGTGATCTCCGGTTATTCAGGAGGGCACCTTGATAATCCCACATACAGGCAGATCACTACAGGCAGCACAGAGCATGCAGAAGTGGTGCAGGTTACCTTCGATCCGCAGAAAGTTTCTTATGCCGATTTGCTGAGAATCTTCTTTGCCACGCATAATCCCACCAGCCTGAACCGGCAGGGAGCAGATGTGGGAACTCAGTACCGCTCCATCGTGTTGTACCACGACGAACAACAGCATAAAACTGTGGATGACGTTATTAGTGAAATGCAGACGTACTTCGAAAAACCAATCATTACCGAAGTAGTACGCTATTCAAAATTCTTTGTAGCAGAGCAGGCCCACCAGGATTATTATCGCAACAATCCCGATAAAGTATATTGCCAGGCAGTAATAACGCCCAAGCTGCAGAAGCTCAGGCAGAAATTCAGTTCAATGCTTAAGAAACCGGAGTTGCAGGTGAGCGGTGAAAGGTGAAAGGTGAAAGGTGAAA
>JAFAGE010000289.1 GCA_023423015.1 Bacteroidota bacterium | reverse complement strand
TTTCACCTTTCACCTTTCACCTTTCAGCTTTCACCTCTCATCGCCTCACTCACACTTCCAAATTTGAGCAGCTTCTCCTTCGCTTCTTCGTAGTTTGTCATTCCGGTTTTCTCCATCAGCATTTTTACGGCGCGGTCGGTGATTTTATTATTGATGAGTTTTACGTTAACCATGCTGGCGTCTTCTACGCGCCGAAGCTGAATCATCAGTGTGGTACTGATCATGTCGAACAGCATTTTTTGGGCGGTGCCACACTTCATGCGCGTGCTGCCGGTTACTACTTCCGGTCCCGTTATTATTTCTACAGGAAAGTCAGATGTACCGGCAATGGGAGAGGAGGGGTTACTTACGATACAGCCTGTGGTGATATTGTTTTTTCTGCATTCGGTTAATGCAGCAAGCACAAATGGCGTGGTTCCGCTTGCAGAGATGCCGAGCACAAAATCATTCTGCGAAATGTTTTTTGAGCTGAGCTGGTTCCATCCGTCGTGCAGGTCGTCTTCCATTTCTTCCCTGGCTTCAACGAGGTGTTCAACGCCTCCGGCAAGAATGGGAATGATTACATCGGCTACACCGTAGGTTGTAGGCATTTCAATAGCATCCAGAACAGCAAGCCTGCCTCCGCTTCCTGCGCCTACATAAAATAACCTTCCACCCGTTTTTACCTTCTGCACAATTTTGGTGATCAGTTTATTGATAGCGGGAAGTTCTGCCTGTATGGCTGTGTGCACAAACCTGTCTTCGCTGTTGATGATCAGGGTAAGCTCTTCTATAGTTTTTTTTTCGAGATGCCGGTGCCGTGAGGGTTGTTCAGTAATTTTCGCCATAGGACAAGTTACTGAAAAGAGTGAGCATAAGGAGAACGGAGAACGAAGAGCGGAGAGCGGAGAACGGAGAACGGAGAACGGAGAGCGGAGGACGATGCTATATTCTTTCACCGCTCACCTTTCACCGCTCACCGCTCACCTTTCACCTCCCCTTCACCGTTCCATCTGCCACTTTGCCTTGGAGATAGCTTTTTGCTTCCAGTATCTCGCGTTCTTCGTTCTGCGGCCAAGGTCGCGGTGATCGTCGGTGCGTTCATCGAAGAAGGGGTAAAAAATCTTCTCGCCGCTGCTGATCTGTAGTTCCAACGCCACTTTCTGCGTGTAGCCATTATCGCGATTATTTACATGAACAACCCGGCAGCTTCGTATATCATCAAGGTTCACGCATCGTTGCCAGGTGTGTTTATCGTCGGTGACGATCATCAATAAACAGCCAGCAACCCGGTCGATCGCAATCAGGCGGTTGGAATATGTATTTACTTCATCAATCTCCAGGTGATTTGAGCGAACTGCATCGCAATACACTTTCTCCACCTGTGCAATGGCAAAGTCACCCTGTTTCTTTTCTACGAGATATTGAAATACCAGGTAAACAATTACCGGGAGCAGTATTATTAAGATAATAAGAGTAGCGATCATGGTGTTCGATTTTTTTTGAAAACCGCAATGGATTGGCAGATGGCAGGTGGCAGAAGGCAGCTCTTATGCTCTTCGTTTTTCACTCTCCGCCTTCACTGTTTGAAGTTTGGAGGCCAGGTCCGTTCTCACCATATCCTTTTGGTCTACAGCCATTATAGAGAAATATCGTTTTCCGTTGGGTGTTACCCAGTAGGTGTCGTCGCCGCGGCGGTAGCCGAACAGGGCGGAGCCGATTGGTGAGAATACAGATACTTTGCATTTGCGATGATCTGCATCTTCGGGAAGTACAACGGTGTACGTAAAATTGTAACGTGCGTCTTTGTCGCGTATCACTACTCTTGTATTGAGCCGCACTACGTCCCAGGGAAATTCGTGTTCATCCAGTATTTCAGCTTCGTTGATCTGGTCGAGCATGGAACTGCCCGGCAGATTCGACAACATGGCCGCATTTCTGTTGATGTAATCTTTTAGCCTGGTGAAATCGTCCTTTACCACGATCAGTTTGTTGGTTTGTATGTGCATGACCCGGTTTGATTTTTTGGATGAAATAATAATTGGGCGGCCAATGCAGCCGCCCGTTTATGGCTGAGCAACTGTTATGCGCGAAGTGAGGTTTGCATGTGTGCCACTGTTGCGCCGATCATCTGCTTTCGTTGAACGAGTTCTTTACGCTTTGCAATCTGGCGCGTTATTCTTTTCTCCACGTGTTTAAACAACATCTTCCACTGCTTGCCCGAATCGGATGCAGTTAATTCAGCCCCGTTTAGTGTTACCAGCACGGAAAGCTTCCTCGGGCTTGTTACCTGTTCAGGCGATTCAGTAAGCCGCAAATCAATTTTTACAATTTCGTCCGTCAACTCTGTAATTGCAATCCCCATCCGGTTTGCCTTCTCCGAGAGGTAATTATTCATCTCCGTTCCGTTTGTGTGGATGTAGATAGGTACGTTTTGAATGATTTGGGTATGTGTCATTGTCGTAAAATTTTAAAATGATCAAATGTTTGTAGTGGCATGCCTTATCACCTATGCCCTATGCCCTTCAATTCAAGGGCACACTCTTCAGCAGTTTTTCAGTCCCTTTAATATATATTTCCTCAAACGACTTCACTTCCTGCTCATTGATTCTTCTGAAGAACCTCGATGGTGCTACATCCTTCAGACTATTAAATCCACATGCGTGCATCATGTTGCGAACTGCATTGATGGTGTTTGTATGAAAGCTGGCTACACGCACCATCTTATCCGCCGGGTCAAGGCCTTTATACAACAACGGATTTTGCGTTGCTACTCCCGTAGGACATTTTCCGCTATCGCATGTTAATGCCTGGATGCATCCCAGTGACATCATCATTGCACGTGAACTGTAGCACAACGATGCGCCGAGCGACATTGCTTTCAGGATGTCGAAAGCGGATACAATCTTTCCTGCAGCAATAATCTTTATATCATCCGCAAGGCCCCGTTGTTTCAGTGTTTTGGATGCGAATGCAAGTGCATCGTATAATGGCATACCTACGTGGTCGCTGAACTCTGCTGGTGCAGCCCCGGTGCCGCCTTCACCTCCGTCTATTACGATAAAATCAGGCATGATGCCCGTGGTTACGATGGCATTTGCGATCTGCGTGAATTCTGCGGCATCGCCAATACACATTTTGAACCCGACGGGTTTGCCTTCGCTCAGTTCCCGGAGTAACTGAAGGAAACGTATCATTCCCTCAGGCGAATTGAACGCTGTGTGACGCGCAGGTGAATAAATGGTGGTAGCCGGTTGCACCTGGCGTATTGCTGCAATTTCCCTGGTGTTTTTGTTTGCGGGCAACATACCACCTAAGCCAGGTTTTGCACCCTGCGAAAGTTTCAACTCAATCATCTTTACTTCCGGGCGTATCGCGTTTCTGCGAAAAGAAACCGGATCAAAGTCGCCGTGCTCATCGCGACAACCAAAATATCCTGTTCCAATCTGCCAGATAATGTCTCCACCCATCAGATGATATTCACTGATGCCACCTTCGCCCGTATTATGTGCAAAGTCGCCCAGGCGTGCGCCGAGGTTTAATGCAGCAACGGCCGTTTTACTGAGTGCTCCATAACTCATAGCGCCGATGTTAAAAATGCTTGCGTCGTACGGTTTAAGACACTGGCTGTTTCCGACAGAGACACGAAAAGGTTCATCATTGCTCACTTCGCCGAATGTTGAATGCGCCACCCATTCGTAGCCCGCTTTCTCCACGTTAAGCAGTGTACCGAACGCAACCGTTTCACGTTCATTTTTCGAACGTTGATAAACGAGCGATCGCTGCCTGCGGCTAAACGGTTTACCGTCGGTGTCGGACTCAATAAAGTATTGGCGCAGCTCAGGCCTGATCCATTCGAAAAAGTATCGAAGGTGACCAATCAACGGAAAGTTCCTGATGATTGCGTGTTTACTTTGCTGCGTGTCGCGGATGGCGAGCATCAGCAATGGAATGGTTAATAAAAGTCCCCACTTGACCGGAGAATTGAATGCAGCCCATCCAATAAACAAAACAATATTGAGCGTAATCAGCAGCGCAATTATCAGCGCGCTGACTGACGATCGCATTTGCCTTGCCATGTGCAAACAGATTTAATGACAAAATGAATTGAAGCCGCTATCGGAATTGATAGCTTAAAAGAGAATCCCAAGCGATTTAGCAATTACGCCTGGGCTGTAGTACGAAAGTCTTTAAAGCTGGAAAAGTAAAACAGGTGTTCGCAGAAAGGCACAAACTCCTGGAAAGAAGAGGGGCGCACACTTCCCAGCCCATTCGCATTGAATGAGTTGAAGAAATGAGTTGTATTATATTGATTGCTCTGCGCCATTGATGGGCAAAGATAGCAAATATTTGGCATAAGGCATAAGGCATAGGGCGCTCTCACCTCTCACCTTTCACCGTTCACCTTTCACCTCTCACCTTTCAC
>JAFAGE010000210.1 GCA_023423015.1 Bacteroidota bacterium | reverse complement strand
GGTGCCTGACACCGTGCCTAGCATCAGCGGCGGACCAAACTTTATATCAGAAAAAGTGCTTGCTTACGAAGTAGGTTATCGCTTGCAGCCTTCTCCCCTTTCAACTTTGTCTCTGTCGCTGTTCTACAATAGTTACACCGACATCTATAGTGTAGAACAGGTGCCTGGCACAGCCACTTACCAGATAATGAACAATACCGATGGAAGAAGTTATGGTTTTGAAGCTGCAGCAGCCTGGCAGGCAACGCCGTTATGGAAGCTTCGGGGCGGCTACTCCTACATACACGGCGACCTGCATGCGCGACCGGGCCACAATTTCGATCCGGCTTACCTGGCAACAGATGCAAAGCACCGTTTGAAAATTCATTCAATGCTTAACCTGCCGCATAATTTTCAGTTTGATATTACAGCTCGTTTTCTCAGCGGACTTGATTCAAGCGCGGCGACGAAAGACGTGCCGGCATATTTTACGTTCGACAGTCGTTTGGCTTGGGTACCAAAAATATTTGAGGTGGCTTTCGTATTGCAGAATGCCGCCCAGCGTCGCCACCGTGAGTATGGGGACCTGCATATTCCCCGAAACTTTTACGTAAAACTTGCCGCCCGGTTTTGATATCGCTGTTCAAACATACCAGAACGTGCCGGGCGGCGTTGGTGGCCTGCGTAGTTGCTACCATGCTTTGGAACAACACGGCAATAGCACAACGAGCGTCTGAGTTCCAGGTAAAAGCAGCCTACCTGTATAATTTCACAAAGTTTGTAGAGTGGCCCGATTCAACACTCGGCGCAAAAAATGCTCCCTTCGTGATCGGGGTGTTGGGGCGCAATCCCTTCAATCAATTCCTACAGGAAATAGTAGGTGGAGAGAGAGCCTTTAACCGACTTATTGTGGTGAAATACTATGAAAATATCTCAGACATTACAAATTGTCATTTGTTATTTATAAACCTGCCGGGAAAAACGAATGCCGCATTGGATGTTGTAAAAGATAAGGCTGTGCTTACCGTGAGCGACGATCCGGCATTCTGTCGTTTCGGTGGTATCATCCGGTTCTTTACAGAAGATGAAACGGTGCGATTGGAGATTAATCAGAAAGCCGCAGAGGCGGCGAACGTCAACATAAGCTCAAAGATCCTGAGGATAGCTAAAATCTGCAGTACCGAATAATGAAGAATCGACCCTCACCCATACAACAGAAGATAATGACCGTGATCATGATGACGAGTGGCATCGTGCTGATCATGACTTGCGCCGCATTCTTCGTTTATGAATTCATTTCTGCCCATGAAACAGCCCGCAGGCATTTGTCCATGCTCGCCAGGGTCATCTCATCAAACAGTACGGCAGCGATCATTTTCAACAGTCCCGCCGATGCAAGGGAAACACTGGCGTCTCTCCAAAAAGAACAGCATATTCGTGCAGCAGTTCTGTACGATAGCACCGGCAAAGTATTTGCAAAATACCCGGAAAATATTCCCAGCCACGAACTTCCGACCCCCCCTTTTGAACACGCTTTTGATTTCCGCGACAGTTTTCTTTCCGGTTTTGAGCCTGTGGCCGTTGATGGAAATGTCGTAGGAACCCTCTACCTGAAAGCCGACATTACGGAAGTTTACCAACGTTTTTTCCTGTATGGCATTATCGCCGTGGTGTTTATTATCATTTCCTTTGTATTTGCGTATTTCATATCGGTGAGGTTACAGAAATCCATCACGAATCCAATTCTTGAACTGGCAGCTATAGCGCGACAGGTTTCTGAAAAGGGCGACTATAGTGTGCGGGCAGAAAAAACTACCGATGACGAAGTAGGCGACCTCACCGACGCCTTCAACAATATGCTTCAACGCATCGCGCAGCAGAACCAGGAAATCATTACCCTGAACCAGGGTCTTGAACAAAAGGTGAAAGAAAGAACGCGGGAATTGGAGCAAGCTATTCTGCAGCTACAAAAGCAAACGGATTTCTCGGAGAAAATATTCGACGCTTCAATTGACCTGATCGCGGTTTTCGACACAGAATTGCGCTACGTAACTATGAACTCGAAGTCGGAAGGAATGTATGGCAAAACACGGTATGAGGTTCATGGGAAATACCTTGCCGAATTGTTCCCCCAAACAATTGATTCGGGCATGATCGCGGATCTTCAACTTGCCATGAAGAAAGGAGACATCATTCACCGCATGAATTATCGCTCACTGGTAACTCAACGGGTTTACCAGAGTTACTACATTCCATTAAAAGACGAACAGGGAAATGTATACAGCGTCATTGCTATTGCGCACGACATTACCGACATCATGCAGGCAAATGAAAAACTGCAGAAACTAAATACAGAGCTTGCCAGGTCGAACAGCGAACTTGAACAATTTGCATACGTTGCATCGCACGACCTTCAGGAGCCTTTGCGAAAGATTCAAACATTTGCAGAGCTCGGCGAACGCAATGCACAGAATCCTGAGGTACTGAAAAGATACCTTGAGAAGGTTAGTTCATCGGCACAGCGGATGACTGAACTTATTAAATCTGTTCTTAACTATAGTCGTCTGTCTAAATACGACGATAAATTCGACGATGTAGACCTGAATGCTGTTATCCGGAGCATATGCACGGATCTTGAATTGCTGATCGAAGAAAAAGGGGCATCCATTCAGCACGACCCGATGCCATCGATTCGCGGAATAAAATTGCAATTGCACCAGCTGTTTCTTAATCTTATCTCAAACTCTCTGAAATTCAACGACCGTAAACC